>CAIPBN010000029.1 GCA_903863315.1 uncultured Verrucomicrobiota bacterium
CCGTTGTTGAACTTGGTCTGCACCGGGCGCTTGCAACCAATGCGCAGCGTCACCGAGCGCTCGCCCTCGGCCCGGAGGGTGATGAGCAGGGACTTGGTCGTGGCATCGAGCGTGGTCCACTGCGCGAGGGGAAGCGGGAGCAGCTTCGCATCCGCGACGTCGGCGGAGCCGTCAGCCTTGAGCTTCGGAGCCGCCACCAGCGCATGGATGGCGGCAATCCCCGCGCGCGGCAGGCCTTGCAAGGAATTGGTGGTGGCGGCTTGCTCGGTCAGCTCACGCGTGGCGAGCTTGCGATAGTGAAGCGCGGGCGCGGCCAAAACCCAGACCGCACCTTCCATTACCAGGAGGAGCCAGAACACGGCCCGCACAAGTCCGCCCGGCCTTGATGGAAGGTGGAACGCTGACATGCGCATGGTGAAAGTTGGCGACGGCTACTTGATGCCGTGATTCAGGCGCGGACCGATGGTGTGCCCGCCGTCCACAACCATCGTGTGGCCGGTGACGAGATCCGTTGAGATAAGCGCAAGAATGGCGTCAGCGATGTCCTCGGGCTGGCAGACCTTGCCCAGCACGGCGTGCTTGGCCTTGGCTTCCTTCGCCGACTCGAAGTCTTCGCCCAAACCCTTGCGCAGCCACTCACCATCAATGAAGCCGGGCGCGACCGCGTTGACGCGGATGCTCGGACCGAGCGTGCGGGCGAGCGCGAGCGTGAGGTTGATGACCGCCGCCTTGGACGCGCAGTAGGGAATGCTGCTGCCCGCACCGACGATGCCCGCGACGCTGGCGACATTGATGATGACGCCGTCGCCATTGCGCTCCAGGTGTGGACGTGCGGCGCGGGCGCACTGGAACGGGCCTTTCAAGTTCACGCCCATGATCCGGTTCCAATCATCATCCGTGACGGCCTCAAGGTCCGGGAAGTTGATGAAGCGCGTCGTGCCGGCGTTGTTCACGAGCACGTCGAGGCGGCCGAACTCGCGCACGGCGGTGTCCATCATCGCACGGCAGACGGAGTCGTCGGCCACGCTGCCAGCGAAGCAGACGGCCTTGCCGCCCAGCGCGCGGACCTCGGCGGCAGTGCGCTCCGCCTCGTCGCGGGACGTGCTGTAGTTGATGAGCACGGCGCAGCCCCGACGGGCAAGCGCAAGCGCAGTGGCGCGGCCCACGCCGCGGGAGGAGC
The DNA here is from genome assembly GCA_903863315.1 of uncultured Verrucomicrobiota bacterium. Taxonomy (GTDB): domain Bacteria; phylum Verrucomicrobiota; class Verrucomicrobiia; order Limisphaerales; family SXTU01; genus SXTU01. The sequence continues at coordinate 1,181 of CAIPBN010000029.1, forward strand.
CGGTGACAACGGCGGCTTTGCCGGAGAGATTCATGCGGGGAGCGTCGCGGAGCGACGGCCAGTTGGAAAGTCTGAATCGGGCGTCGCGCAACGGCCGCGAGGACCGCGAGGCAGGCGGGGTTTCCGTTCTCGAACCGGCTCGACTTCGCCACGTTTGCGGCCTTAGGGTGCTCCATTCATCGAGACCTGAGAAGGGTTGAAATTTTCGGCAGCGTGTTCATTCTGCCGCACATGGAAGACCTAAACCAACTCGACGAATTGATGGCCTGCCGCCTCGACGACGGTCGCAAGGCAGTGACGCCCTGCACCATCGTCATCTTCGGCGCGAGCGGCGACCTCACCATCCGCAAGCTCATCCCCGCGCTTTACCATCTCGCCGTCGAGAAGGCGCTGCCCAGCCCCGTTCGCATCGTCGGCTTCGCCCGCCGCGAGAAGGACGACGCGGCGTGGCGCGAGGAGTTGAAGGCCGGCGTCGTGCAGTTCAGCCGCTCGAAGTCAGTGGATGAAGCGGTCTGGGCGGAGTTCTCCGCGAACGTCTCGTATTGCCAGGGCGACCTGACCGACCCGGCGGCTTACGCGCGGCTGGCCGCGAAACTGGAATCGTTCGGCGTGCCGGAGCTGAAGAAGAACTTGCTCTTCTACCTCGCGATTTCACCCAGCCAGTTCGGCGCGGTGGTGGAGCAGCTTTGCGGCGCGAACCTGCTCAAGCGCGATGAACCACCCGGCGAGTGGCAGCGCGTGGTCGTGGAGAAGCCCTTCGGCACGGACCTGCCTTCTGCACTCAAGCTGAACAACGAACTGACGCGGTTCGCGCACGAGAAGCAGATTTTCCGCATCGACCACTACCTCGGCAAAGAGACGGTGCAGAACATTTTGATGTTCCGCTTCTCGAACGCCATCTTCGAGCAGCTCTGGAACCGCACGTCCGTGGACCATGTGCAAATCACCGTGTCCGAGAAGGTCGGCGTGGGCGGGCGAGGCGGCTATTATGAGGAGTCGGGCGCGATGCGCGACATGGTGCAGAACCATCTGCTGCAGGTGCTCTCGCTCATCGCGATGGAGCCGCCGGTGTCGCTGGACGCCGAGGCGGTGCGCGACGAGAAGGTGAAGCTGCTCAAGTCCATCCGCCCCGTGCGTGACGTGAGCAAGCAGGTCGTGCGTGGGCAATACTTCGCCGGCATGGTGGACGGGAAGCTGCGCAACGGCTACCGGCAGGAGGAGAAAGTGAAGACAGACTCCAACG
>CAIPBN010000030.1 GCA_903863315.1 uncultured Verrucomicrobiota bacterium
GGCGTCAGCACTCATGGTTGAGATGGTTCGTTTGGTGAAATCGTTGAATCGGCCGCGAGCTTCCGGTGGGCGTGAAAGTGCGGCAAGGAGTTTTTCCAAAACCACTGTTGCCGGTAGGCAGGGCGCGCTGAGGGCAGACGCGCCTGTGTGCCACCGTAGGAAAGGGATTCCCCTCAGTGTGGTTTTGAGGCAACCTCCCTCGACATTCACCGATGGACATCGCCTTCAAGTGCCCGCTCTGCGAACAGGACTTCCGCGTCGAGGAGGCGCTGGCAGGCACGGAGTTTCGGTGTCCGACTTGTCGCAAGCTTTCGCTCGTGCCCGAGGCCGAGGTTGCCGCCGCTGCTCCCAACGTTCTCCCGCCGGGGGCGTTGCCTCCTCCGCCACCCCCGCTTTCCCCGGGATCCGGGGCACCGGCTCCGAAGCGCCCAGCGGCTGCTGACGCGGAGGATGCGCAACTTGCCCGTCGGCTCACGGAGGCTTACGAGCGGGTCACGGCGGAGGTGGCCAAGCTCATCGTCGGGCAGGAGGAGGTCATCGAGCAGTTGCTCATCGCCATCTTCGCGCGCAGCCATTGCTTGCTCGAAGGCGTGCCGGGCCTGGCCAAGACCTACATGGTCAAGACGCTGGCGGATGCGCTGCAACTCTCGTTTCGTCGCGTGCAGTTCACGCCGGACCTGATGCCGGCGGACATCACGGGCACCGACGTGATTCAGGAAGATCCGGCAACGGGTCGGCGCAACCTGACCTTTCTCAAAGGCCCGCTGTTCGCGCAGATGATTCTTGCGGACGAGATCAACCGTTCGCCGCCCAAGACGCAGGCCGCGCTGCTCGAAGCCATGCAGGAACACAGCGTCACCGTCGGCGGGCGCACCTACAAGCTGGAGCAGCCGTTCTTTGTGCTCGCGACGCAAAACCCCGTGGAGCAGGAGGGCACCTACCCGCTGCCGGAGGCGCAGAAGGACCGCTTCATGTTTCACGTGCGCGTGGACTATCCAACCCGCGAGCAGGAGCGCGAAATCATCAAGCGCACCACCAGTGCTTACGCGGCGGACGTGGACCCGGTTATCACGGGCGAGGAGGTAATGGCGATTCAGAAGACCGTCCGCAAAGTCCCCGTGCCGGACCACGTCACGGACTTCGTGCTGGATCTGGTGCGCCGCGCCCGGCCGGCGGATGCGGACGCGCCGGCTTTCACGAAGGAGCTCATCGCGTGGGGCCCGGGCCCGCGCGCGTGCCAGCAGCTTGTGATGGGCGGGAAAGTCCGGGCCGTGCTGCGCGGGCGGTTCCACGTCACGACCGAGGACATCGAGGCGCTGGCGCTGCCCGTGCTGCGGCACCGGATTGTCCCGACATTTAACGCGGAGGCCGAGGGCATCAAGGTGGACGCCATCATCGCCCGGGTGCTGAAGGAAACACCCCGGCACGGGAAATCCCAAAGTTAGCCGGGACGGCAAAGCGCTTTGCTGTCGCAGGGGCGCTGGAATCTCACCTTGCCCGGGCCTGCGGCATGGTCATAGTGACGTCACGAATGGAACCACGCCGTGCGCCTTTCCCCCGACGACCGCTCCGCCCGCGCAAGATGCTCATGACGCATCCTGACTGGGATGCGCCTGCTCCCCCACCTCCGCCACCGGTTGACCCGCTGGCGTGGTTGAAGCTGGCCACCACCATCGTGGCCAGCGCCTCGCGCGAGCACCCGGCGGATGCCTTGCTGCGCCATCATCTCAAGACCGCTCCAAACGTGACGCGGCCGATTTCCCGGCAGGTGAGCCAGGCGGTGTTCGCCTACTTTCGCTGGCGCGGCTGGCTGGATCAGGGGCTCAAACTGGAATCGCAGATACGGGTCGCCCTCGATCTGGTGGAAGCCTACGCGCACCGGCCCGGAACCTTCAGCGACGCCGACTTGATGCAACGTTGTGTGCCCGAATGGGTGCACGAAGTGATGCCGGTGGAGGTTGCCTGGCTCCGTTCGCTCCAGGCCGAGCCGCAATTGTGGCTGCGTGTGAAGCCGGGTCGTGGACAGGCGCTCGCCCAGGTGCTCGGTTACACCGAACGCTGTGCGCTGCCGGATGCGCTTGCCTACTCGGGTGAGGAGGACTTGTTCCGGCGGCCAGAATTTCACGCCGGCGATTTTGAGATCCAGGATGTCTCGTCGCAGGCCGTGGGCATGCTTTGCGGCCCCGAAGCGGGGGAAACCTGGTGGGATGCCTGTGCCGGCGAAGGCGGCAAGCTGCTGCACCTCTCCACCCTGATGCGGGGCAAGGGAATGATTTGGGCCAGCGACCGCACGGAGTGGCGGCTGAAGAAACTCAAGATCCGCACTGCGCGCGCCCAGTGTTTCAATTACCGCGCCGCGCTGTGGAATGGCGGATCCAAGCTGCCGACCAAGACCCGTTTTGACGGGGTGCTGGTGGACGCGCCTTGCAGCGGCCTTGGCACCTGGCAGCGCAATCCGCACGCGCGCTGGACCACGACGCCCGAGGATGTGCGGGAACTGGCGGCCTTGCAGTTGCAACTACTGCGGCACGCGGCGGCGGCGGTGAAACCGGGGGGCAAGCTGGTGTATTCGGTCTGCTCGCTTCCGCGTGCTGAAACCACGGAGGTGGCGGCGGCGTTTCAGGCAGCGCAGCCGGATTTCCAACCCCTGTCGGCGACCAATCCCTTCCACA
>CAIPBN010000031.1 GCA_903863315.1 uncultured Verrucomicrobiota bacterium
CTTGCGGACCTGCCCATTGATGTTGAGATCGAGGAGCGGGGTGATGAGCGGCTCGTCCAGGTCCCACATGTCCTGCGGGCTGATGCCGTAGCCCCAGATCAACTCGCCCGTCTTGGCATCGCGGGCCATCTGGGCGGCGCAGAAGTTGTTCTGGTAGCTGGCGAGACCGCCGTTGGCGTCGAGGTCGATCTTGCCCCACTCGCGGCGGTAGTCCGGATTCCACGGACCGCAGTTGCCGGTCGAGTAGTAGAACATTGCGAGCTCGGGATCGTACGTGAAGTAGCCCCAGCTCGTGCCGCCACCGCGCTTCCACGAATCACCGAACCACGTGTCGAGCGCCGGGTTGGCGCCGGACAAGTACGGATAGTTCTTGTTGTAGCGGGCGCCGATGCCGACCTCGTTGTTCGGGCCCATGTTGTACATGGTCCAAACGCTGCGGCCGGTGTTGATGTCGTAGGCATGCACCTTGCCGCGCACGCCGAACTCGCCACCCTCATTGCCGCCAATGAACAGGTTATTGATGACGATGTTGTTGCCGGCCATACCCTCGGAGCGGGTGATGTCGGTGCCAACCGTGCGCCACAGCTGCTCGCCCGACTTGGCGTCGAGGGCGATGTTCTGGCCATCCAGGGTCGAATAGAAGATCTTGCCTTCGGCGTAGTACAGACCGCGGGTCTGCGCGCCGCAGCAGGTCTGCGCGGTGGCGAGAGCCACGTCCATCGTGGGACGGAATTCCCACTTGATGACGCCCTGCTTGTTCAGGTCGAGCGCGTACACGTAGTTCGGCTTGGGGGACACGATGTACATCGTGTCGCCGACGACGAGCGGCGAAGCCTCGTGCTCGTCGAGAATGCCGATCTGCATCGTCCAGGCGACCTGCAGGTTCTTGACGTTGCTCGCATTGATCTGGTCGAGCGTCGAATAGTTCCAGCCGTTGTACGTGATGCTCGGCATCACGACGTTGGCCGGGTCCTTCGACTTCGCCAGCACGTCATCGTTGGCGCTGGCCGTGCTCGACAGACCTGCGGCGACGGAGAGTGCCAGCACTGACGTGGACAGTTTCCATGCTGTCATGAAGATTCCTCCCGGGATTTTTTCGGTTGCGTCGCGCGCGTTGCGCCACACTGCAGAATTGTGCGGGAAGATCAGCGCACACGAAAGAAGAGAGCAGCACTGCAAACAACGTGTGGAATTGGGCGCGCGCATTTTTCGGCGTGGAAATTCGCGACCGGCGTGAGTTGGGCACGCACGCTGCGGTGTGAAATGTGCGGTGATCGCGACAGCATTCGCATTGCACTGCGTCGCTCATGTCTACCGTCACCGACGCCGCCGGTCCGAATCCTCGCGGCGTCGAACGGACCAAACATGACAAACGAAAAGGGGGAGGACTTTCGTCCTCCCCCTCCCGTTAGCCTGGAAGCTGTGGCGTATTAGCCGGGCAGCTTGAAGACGTACAGGGTCGAGCCCGAACGGCGATAGCGGTTCGAGTCGTCCGGTGCAGCGTTCGCCGCCACGGCCGTGTTGGCGGCAGCAGACGAGGCGATCACTGCCACGAACTGCTTGCCACCGAACGTGTACGTGATCGGCGACTGACGGCAGCGAGAACCCCACTTGAACGACCAGACGTCATTACCCGTCTTGGCGTCCATGGCGCGGAACGAGCCGTTGTCATTGCCGCACGAGAACAGCAGGTCACCGGCAGTAGCCATCACCGGAACCTGGTTCGAGAAGCGGTAGTTCTTGATGAAGCCGAGCTTGTTGCCGGCAACGTCGATCGCCACGAGCTGGCTCTGGTTCGGCGTATCGGTGCCGTCCACGAGCTTGTTCGGGAGACCGCCCGGACGCGTCACGGCTGCACGCAGCGTGTAGTTCGAACCCGGCTTGTACTCGCCGGTGATCACGCGCTGGCACGCACCGTCCAAGCTGTTCGAGAAGTACAGCATGCCGGTCTTCGGCGAGAACGCATCGTTGTCCCAGTTACGAGCGTTGGTGCCCGGGTAGTAGCACTCTTCCGTGCCAACCCAGTCAGCCGGCTTGTTGGCAACGTCGCGCATCGGCGGGGTCTGAACCTGCTTGGCGCGATCGGCCGCGTTGGTCCAGAAGCCCTTCTCC
>CAIPBN010000032.1 GCA_903863315.1 uncultured Verrucomicrobiota bacterium
CATATCGATGCATGAATGCACCTGACCTAACTCTACGTCCGCCTCGCAGCCCGCGCGTCCGGCTCGGCGGCTACACCATCCTGCCGCGCCTGATGGACAAGGCACGCGCGTTCATCGCCGGCACGGCGGGCGAATACAAATACAACAACCCGAACGACGGGCACTTCTTCCGCTTCACCGGCCTTGCGCCCGACGCGCTGCTGGCGCAGGTGAAAACCGGCGCGGGTGACTGGGCCATGCTGCTCTGGGTCAATGAGCACGCCCCGCTCAAACGCACCGCGCTGGAAATCGAGCAGTGGTCCGGCTGGACGGAAACCGCCGCCTTCAACGACGTCGAAATGCGCGAGTGGTTCACCGACCAGATCAAACGTCTCAATCCGGCGCGTGATGATTTGCGCGGCACGTTTGACTACCTCGATCTCGACGACTACGTCAGTTTTGGCGGCGTCGCCTGATTTCAAACCATCCCCACCTCGACCATGGCCGACCGCTTCATGCACACCCTGCTCACGCCTGCCGTGTTCGAGGCCCAGCGTCAATACTACGGACGCACTTACCCCGCCTATGATGCCGTGCCGGAGCGCGATGCTTTGACCGCTGGCGAGGCGGAGTTCATCGCGCAGCGCGACTCGTTCTACATGGCCACGATCACGGAAAACGGCTGGCCGTATCTCCAGCATCGCGGCGGTGCGAAGGGCTTCCTCCGCGTCACCGGGCCAGACGAACTCATGTTCGCCGACCACGGCGGCAACCGTCAGATGATCAGCGTCGGCAGTCTCGCCTTGATTGATCGTGTGAGCCTCTTCCTCATGGACTACCCGGCCCGGGAGCGGCTGAAAATCCTCGGCCACGCGAAGGTGCTGGATGCACGCGAGCATCCCGAACTCGTCGCGAAGAGCGCACCACCGGGCGGCCATGCGGCCAAGGTGGAACGCATTTTTGTGATCGAGGTTTTGTCGTATGATTGGAACTGCCCCAAGTTCATCACGCCACGTTTCACGTCCGCCGATATCGAAAGCGTCGTCGCTCCACTCAAAGTCCGCATTGCCGAACTCGAATCCCAACTCAAACACCAAGCATCATGAACCCACGCCCGCCACTTCCGCCCTTCACCGAAGAAACCGCCAGGCAAAAAGTCCAGATGGCCGAAGACGCCTGGAACAGCCGCGATCCCGAGCGCGTGTCGCTCGCCTACACCCCGGACACTGAGTGGTGCAATCGGGATGTCTTCCTCAACGGCCGCGCCGAGGTCGTCGCCTTCCTCACGCGCAAGTGGGCGAAGGAGCACGACTACCGGTTGAAGAAGACGCTCTGGGCTTTTACCGGCAACCGCATCGCCGTGCGCTTCGAATACGAATGGCATGACGACGCCGGCCAATGGTGGCGCAGCCACGGCAACGAGAACTGGGAGTTCGACGAGCGCGGTTACATGGCGAAGCGCTATGCGAGCATCAACGATCAGCCCATCACCGAAGCGGATCGCAAGTTCCGCTGGGAGCGGAAGGCGTGACGACGTCGCAGCGCGTCTGCCCGACCAGCTGCTTCCCCGCGTCGTAGTCCTTCCAAAACTCCGCGGTGGTCTTGTCGGGGAGGCAGGTTTTCGGATCAACCCGAAGCGAGGCGTTCGAGTTTGAGATGGGCGCGGAGCGGATTACGAACGCGCCCTGCCTGCGACTGGCGGACAGGAGGATCCGCCCCACGAATCGCTGGCTTACTTGAGCTGTAGCCGCTCCAAGACCTCCTGCGCCAGCACCTCGTAGGCGGCGGCTCCGGCGCTGTATTTGTCGTAGTGGATGATGGGCTGGCCGTGGCTGGGCGCTTCCGCGAGGCGCGTCGTGCGCGGGATGACCGTCTCGAACACCTTGTCGCCGAAGTGCTCGCGCACCTCGCTGAGCACCTGCTGCGAGAGCCGCGTGCGGCCGTCGAACATCGTCATCACCACCCCGAGCAGTTCGAGGTGCGGGTTCACCCCGGAGTCGCGCACCTGGCCCAGCACGCGGTGGATCATCGAGATGCCTTCCAGCGCGTAATACTCGCACTGGAGC
>CAIPBN010000033.1 GCA_903863315.1 uncultured Verrucomicrobiota bacterium
GTCATCTGCCCGCGCCAGTCGCCGGACTTTTCGGCGGCGGCGGCGAGGTCGAGCTGATAGGGGAAGGGCTTGCCGGCGAATTTCTCCAGGCGCAGGTGGCGCAGAATCGCCGCTGCCTCTTGGTAGTTCCCCGCGAGATGGCTGGCGGCACCGTAGTAGTAGAGGGCGTCCTTGCTGTCCGGGTAGGCGCGGTAAAGTTCAGACGCGTAGGCGAGGGCCTTGTCCGGCTGCTTGCGTTCCACAAATGCGGCGCTCATGGCCAGCAGCGCTTCCTGATTGGTGGGGTCACGGGCGAGGATGCCCTGGGCCAGCGGCTCGGCCATCTCCGCGCGGCCGGTCTTCGCGTAGAGATACATGAGGTAACGCTGGTCCTCCGGTTTCACGCCGGCCTGGAAGATCCGTTGTTCCGCCGGGGAAAGATTTTCCGGTGGGGCGACCGATGGGAACGTCGGGACCACCTCCAACGAGGAACGCGGGGTGCCGAAGTTGGTCGGGACCGGCTGGCGTTCCGGGGTTTGTGGAATCGGCTGTGCTGGTTCCGGGGGGGGCTGGAAGCGACGAGAGGGGCGCTGGCCCGAGAACGGATCCTGCGTCCCCAGCGGGGCGACTGGCGCAAAACCCGGGCTGGGCGGTGGAGCGGCCGCCGGCTGGTAATCTGGCGGCGCGGCGGGCTGGAGAACAGTGTTGGGTGTGCTCCAGGCTGCCGGGGCGGGTGGTTGGTAGCTTTGCGGATAGGCAGGCTGGGCGAGCGGGCGCTCCTCATAGGCCCCAGGCTGCGTGCCGGGCGCGTAGCGGATGCCTTCGCGCACGGTGTAGCGATTGTTCGGGTCCGTGGCTGGAGCGGCGTTCGATCGGCCAAACAGCCGGCTGAAGAAGCCCGGGCGATCCAGCGAGCTCTGCTGGCGGGCGGGTGCTGGATAACGTGGCTCCGCTGCGGCGGGCACTTGAGCCGGGGCGTATTGTGGAGCGGTGGCAGGGTAGTATGTCTGCCCGCCCTGGCCCTGCCCGCCGAAGGCGTCGCGCACCACTCCGCCAGCAGGCGCAGTCCGCACGTTGGTCGGTTCCGCGCCCACGGCCGGGTAGTTTGGCTGCACCGGAGTGCGGTAACGAACGTCTTCCGGGTATGCTTGGTTGTTCAACGGGCGGACCGTGTTGCTGGGCGTGATGACGCCGCCGGTCCCGAGACGCGGGTCGCTGGTGCCCGCCGGGCGGCCATCGAACGCGCGGGTGGGACTGGCCCCAAAGCTGGACTGAACGGGCACCCACTGCGGTTCTCCTGTCGGCGCAGCGTAGGGAGTGGCGGCCGGGGCCGGGGCAACCGCAGGAGAAAATCCCCGGGGCGGGTCTGAGAAACGAACTCCATCGCGCACATAGGTTGTCGTGCCGGAAGGAGCGGCATAGGCGGGAGCCGGAGCGTAGGCCGGCGGCGGCACGGGGGTGCGAGTGTCTTCGTAATAGCCTCGGTTTCGCGGCGGTTCCTCTTCCCGCGAGAACAGCCGGCCGAAGAAACCCTTCTTCTCGCGCGGATCGACCGGCGCGGGCTCGCGCTCCGCAGGAGACCGGCGCGTTTCGTCCCGCATGGTTTTGGGGCCGTCGGTCAGGAACTGGAACTGGGCCCGGGCGGTGGTTGCGCCGGCCGCCAGCACCAGCGCGGCCAGCCCCAAGGCGGGTCCGGAGGAGGGGAGTTTCATGAATCTTGGTTGCATAGAGAGAATTGTCAGAGGCCGGGCGCTACGGCTGGGCCAGTGTGCGGAGCATTTCTTGAATCGCCCGCTGATACGCCACTCGGGCGCCCTGTTTGTCCCCGCGCGCCAGCAGGATGTCACCCAAAAATCCCCAGGCCCGGCTGGGGTCCTGCGGTTTGCCGGTCACGTAGGCGCGCTGATGCACGGCTGCGCGCTTGAAATCGCGGGCACCGGCCAGCACCTGGGCCGCGAGCTCATGCGTGGCGGCGTCCGCGTTCGCGAGGTAGCGCTGGAGCACGGCGACTGCTTCGCGCCCCCGCTCCGCCCGCACCAGCA
>CAIPBN010000034.1 GCA_903863315.1 uncultured Verrucomicrobiota bacterium
CGCCGCCGCCGGCCATCCACGAGGAGAAAACCAAATTGTGATGCTCGCGGCCGAGGTGATTCGCCTGCTGATGGAAAGGCGTGCGGCCAAACTCCGAGGTCCACACGAGCAGCGTGCGCTCCAACATGCCGCGCTGGTTGAGGTCCGCTATGAGCGCGGCGATGGGCTGGTCGATGGCTTTCGCGAGACGTTCGTGGTCGGCCATGTTTCCGTGGGAATCCCAGTTCGCGCTGGAACCGACATCAATCAGTTCGAGGAAGCGCACGCCGCGTTCGGCGAGGCGGCGGGCGACGAGGCATTGCCAGCCGAAGCCGGTGTTCGCGCCGCGCGTGAGGCCGTAGAGCTTGAGCGTGGCGTCGGTTTCGCGGGAGAGGTCGAAGGCGTCCGGGGCTTCGCGCTGCATGCCGAAGGCGGTCTCGAAGGAACGGATGCGGGCGTCAAGCGCCTCGTCGGCGGCGCGGCGTTCGAGGTGCGCGCGGTTCAGCTTGCCGAGCAGGCTCAGTTCCATCGCCTGCAATTCGGCGGCAGGCGTGTTGGGTTTCAAGTTCGGCAACGGCTCCTTGCCAGGGAGGACGTGCGTGCCCTGATGGCAGGCGGGGAGAAAATCACTGCCCCACGTCTGCGCGCCGGCATAGGGCGCGGCAGGGGCGAGCACCATGAAGGACGGCAGGTTGCGGTTCTCCGTGCCGAGGCCGTAGCTGACCCACGCGCCTGCGCTGGGGCGGATGGCTTGCGCGGTGCCGACGTGCGCGGCGAGCGTGGCTTTGTCGTGGCCGTCGCTGTCGCAGTGCATGGCGTTGAGCACGCAGACATCGTCAATGACGCCGCCGATGTGGGGGAAGAGGTCGCTCACCCAGATGCCGCTCTGGCCGTATTGCTTGAAACCCCAGCGCGACTTGATGAGGAAGCGGTCGAACTTGCCGGGCTTGTTGAGCCAGCGCGAGGCGGTGACGGCCTTGCCGTGGTCGCGGATGAGCTGGGGCTTGTAGTCGAAGGTGTCCACCTGTGAGACGCCGCCGGTGGAGTAGAGGAAGATGACGCGGTCGGCCTTGGCGGGGAAATGGCCGGAGCGCGGGGCGAGCGGGTCGGTGGAGGCGGCCTGGGTTTCGTTGCACAAGCCGGCGAGGGCGAGCGCGCCGAAGCCGCCGGAAGCGCGGCGGAAGAATTCGCGGCGGGAGGAAAAGGCCGTGGGGTTCATACGGAGCAGCGCGAATTTGGAGTGCGGTGGCAGAGCGCAGCGGCGACACCGCTTTGGCTTCCCGCGGAGCGGAACGGCCTGCCGCCCACGAACCGCTCCGCGGGGAGCCAAAGCGGCGTGGCACTTCGCTTCCCGCCGCAGTCCAAGACGCGGCGTGCTATCGAACGGCTAGGTGGAAAGCGGTCAGTCCACATACAGGAAGGCATTGCTCGTCAGCAGCACGCGGGCGAGGCCGGCCCAGGCGAGTTCGGCGTCGTTGGTCGGGGGCTTGTCGAGGGCGGTGAGCTTGGTGCGGTAGGCGGTGAGGAAGGCGAGGGCGTCGCTGACTTCCGCGTCACTCGGCACACGAGCATGAGCCATTGCGAAGGCGAGGCGGATGCGTTTCGCGTCGTCGGCGGATTCGGCGAGCAGGCGGCGGGCGAAGGCCTCGGCCTGCTGCTGCACGAAGGGCGAGTTCATCAGATAGAGCGTCTGCGTGGGCGTGGTGGTGGGCAGACGCTGGGCGACGCTGAGGTTCGGGTCGGCGGCATCGAAGAGCGCGAGGAAGGGGTGGCGGCGGTTGCGCTGCTGCATCAGGTAGAGGCTGCGGTGGTCGCTGTCGTAAACGGCGAAGAACGGGTTGTGGATGGTGAAGCGCCAGGTCGCCATGTCGGGGAACGGGTGCGGGCCGGGCACGGTGCGGTTGAGCTTTCCGCTCACGGCAAGCATCGCATCGCGGATGGATTCGGCGTCGAGCGGACGGCGCGCGTGCCGCCAGAGCCAGACGTTCGCCGGGTCCTTCTTGAGGTTGGCGGCGTGGTCATCGCTCGCGAGTTGGTAGGTCTGCGAGCGCATGATGAGCCGGTGCAGCGCCTTCACGGACCAACCGGAGGCGATGAACTCGGACGTGAGCCAGTCGAGCAACTCGGGATGCGTGGGCGGCTCACCGCGCAGGCCGAAGTCGCTGGGCGTCGGCACGAGGCCCGCGCCGAAGTGCCATTGCCAGACGCGGTTCACGAAGACACGGGCGGTGAGCGGGTTGCTCGGGCGTGTGAGCCAGTTGGCGAGTTCGAGGCGACCGCTGTTGGTCGAGCCGGCGGGCAGTTTGTCGCCGCCGAGCACTTCGAGGAAGCGACGCGGGACTTCATCGCCGTGCTTCTCTGGCTCGCCGCGAAGCTGGATGCGCGCGTTGACCGGCTTGTCCTCGCTGACGCCGTATGCCACGGGATACAGGTCCTTGGCGGCCTCGGCGTCGCGGAGCTTGGTGGCGGCCACGATGTCCGCATCGAGTTTCTTAAGCCGCTCAGCGAGGTCGGCGGGCGGCGCGGTAGGCGCGACGACGGGGCCGGTGCCCGGCTCGGCGAAGGGCGTTTCGAGCAAGCCCAGGTTGTCCAGATCGCGCTCGGGGGCCGGGCCGCTGACGTGGCCAATGGCGTCGCAAATGAAGGTGTCGGCCACGCCGTCCCAGTTCGCGCCGAGGGGTTTGTCTGCGAACGTGGTGAGGTTGCCGACCACGCCGACCGCACCGGAGTAAGTCTTCTTCGCGGGGTCGAGCGTGAGGCGGAGTGTGTGCCAGGTGCCGGGCTGAAGCTTGCGGAGGACCTCCCACTTCGCGCCGTCGCGCAACGCGATTTCCGTCGCGGTCACGCTGACCTCGACGGCGAGCGACGCGATGACGCCGCGCCCGAGGTAGAAGCGATACGCGCCGGTCTTGTCCGTCGGCGCGACGGTGCGGAAGTCCACGGTGAAATGCATCTGCTTGCCGGGCGCGGCCTTGAGCGGGCGGGCGAAGACATAGCGGACCCCGTTGTTGGCCTTGCCCGAGCCGACGCGCACCCCGCGCGTGCCGGCGGGGTGGATGTGCGCGAAGGGGCTTTGTGCCTCGGCCAGCACTTTGTTCGGCCCTTCGGACAGCCAGGGCGCGGTGGGCGGCTGGCCGACGGTTTGCAACTCGAAGCCTAGGTCTGGTCCACCGGCGATGGATTTGCTGTCGAGCGCGACACGGTCGGCTTTGAGTTTCGCGAGCGATGCGTCGAGGCGGGCGAGTTCGGCGGCCTTCAACCTGTCGAGGCGCGCGGCTTCCTCGCGTGAGACGAGCGGGGGAAAGTCGGACGGGCGCTTTTGCTCCTCGCCGCCGGGGAACGCCCACTTGGTGCTCTGGAAGATGCCGTAGAGCGAATAGTAATCCGCCGCGCTGACCGGGTCATACTTGTGGTCGTGACAGCGCGCGCATCCGAGCGAGAGGCCGAGGAGCGAGCGGCCCACGGAGTCAATCGCGTCGGCGAAGTCGAGGTGCTGGTAGTCGGGCGAGGGCTTGTAGCCGTAGCGCTTGCCAACGGCGAGGAAACCGGTGGCGGTGATGCGGCGGGCGTATTGGTCGGCTGGGCCTTGCGCGGCGAGGAGGTCGCCGGCGATTTGCTCGCGGATGAACTCGTTGAAGGGCTGGTCGGCGTTGAGGGCGTTCACGACCCAGTCGCGATACTTCACGGCCTCGCGCACGGGGTAGTCCGCGCCGTCGCCAGCGGTGTCGGCGTAGCGGGCGACATCGAGCCAGTGACGGCCCCAGCGTTCGCCGTAGGCGGGGGAGGCGAGGAGGCGGTCAATGAGGGAAGCCAATGCGGAATGCGGAATGCGGAATGTGGAATCTTTAGCTCCCGTGCCGCACTCGCGCTCGAACACTTCGATTTCCTCGGGTGTCGGCGGAAGGCCGGTGAGGTCGAAGGTCATGCGGCGGATGAGCGCGCGCGGGTCGGCGGGGGGATTGGGCGCAAGGCCTTGCTGGTGGAGGCGGGCGAGGATGAAGCGGTCGAGGGGCTGCTGGCTCCAGGTGTTGGGCTTGGGGGCGGGTGGCTGTGGGTGGGTGAGGAGCTGGAAGGCCCAGTGTTTTCGCACCGCGGCGGGGTCCACGCCGGCAGTGACGGCGGGGGTGCCTTCGCGGGGGTCGGGGGCGCCGAGCTTCACCCACTGTTCGAGCGCGGCGACTTCCTCGGAGCCGAGCGCGCGCTTGGGGGGCATCTGCAAATCCTTGTCCTTCCGCCGGACGGCC
>CAIPBN010000035.1 GCA_903863315.1 uncultured Verrucomicrobiota bacterium
CAACCCTATGAGGAAAACAAAGCCTTCGCGACCACCCCCGCCAGCCTGGCGCGCCGCCTCAAAAACCTCCAACACCAAGCCAAAGCCCTGAATCTCACCCTCGTTGCCGCCCAATAACTTACATGCTCTGTTATTCAGGAGGCCACAACTCGTGATACAAATCTAATCTCGTCCTCATCCAAAGAACGCTCCGGATAAAATGTCAGCCCTGTCGCGACTGACTCAATCATCAAACCAGTCTCGTCCAGATTCCAAGTCTCAGCCTTCTCCAGCGAATCAAAAACCTTCGTGACCACACCACTGTCTGCGTCATGGCTCAAGCTGACTCTGTCACCAACCCGTGCCTCAGTGCCATCGGGATATTTTATCATGCGGGCGTGTGGTGTGGCCTAACGACCCAAGCTCAGCGACGGCCTCGGCGAGGCGGATGGAGCGCACGGTTAGCCCACATACGGCTGTCCTAGTGCCTGAAAAATCCCCAGCAAATTCTGGCGAAGCGCGTTGTGCTCGCCAGAGGTCAACTGCCGGTGGCCGTCAATGCCGCGATGGATGATAGCCTTCATGGTGTCGTTCGGGCCAGCACTCGTGGCCTGAACAAGGCTGGATGAAAATGCTCCAGCCTGCTCTGCACTGTAACGCAAAGAATCCATGAGCATCGTGATGACAAGCGCATGAACGTCAGGCGGTGCGAGCTGATGAACACGGCCATGAGCGTATGCGACTCCGAATAAGAACGCGCCAGAGACCTGCCGCTGCATCTCGGTGGTCTTGTCGAACTCGACACCACAAACACGGAACAAATCACTGCCGTAAGCTGTGACCTGCTGGCGATGATCAAGTAATGGTGTGGTGCTCATGTGGGCTAACATTGTTATTGGGCTGAAATTTTGCAGCCCATTTTGGCTGGAGTGTAACGGGAACAAATCGTTGCAACTGCCTTTTGTCCAGCTCATGGCGCGGCGTGACGCCTCTGCAAGTCTTCCCCCAGAGGCCGCAGACTCCCTTGGGACGGTTCCTGCCCGGCCGCAGGCTGCACGGCACGCCTCCCGTCACTTCCGCGCGAAGATGCGGTTGGCCTCGTCGAGCGTCTCCTTGGACCCGATGTCATACCACATGCCGGGGACGCTCCAGGTGAAGACCGGCGTGCGTGGGTAGAGCCACTGGACGAGGCGGCCGGGCTGGTCGGGGTTGTTGCCTTCGGCAAGGTATTGATCCACCAGCTTGAGCGTGGCGCGCGGGTAGTAGTAGAGCGCGATGCCGATCATCGTGCTGGCCGGCTGCTCGGGCTTCTCCTTGAAGTCGGTGATGACGCCTTCGCGGTTCACGGCCACGACGCCATACTTCTTGGCGGCATCGAGGCTTTCCACGTCATACACGCCCAGCACGGGGGCGTTCTTCGCGCGGCAAAACTCGCCGAACGCGCCGAGCTTCTCGCTGAACAAGTTGTCCGCCGCCACGACGATGAGGTCGTCGTCCACCTGCTCCTGCTTGAGGACGAGGTTCAGGTCGCCGATGGCACCGAGCTTGTTGGTGTCGTCGGTCGAGCCGTCGTTGATGATGGTGAAGGCCAGCGCGGCGCGCCTGCTGTAGTCGTCCGCCCACTTCTGGAAGTGCCCGGCGAACTTCGCGTTGGTCACGAGATAGACGCGGTCGATCCCGCTGATGGCCGCGAGGTTGTCCATGACGTAGTCGATCATCGGCTTGCCCGCCACGGTGAGCAACGGCTTGGGCTGCGTGAGCGTGAGGGGATACAGGCGGGTCGCGTAGCCTGCGGCAAGAATGAGGACTTTCATCGCGGAGGGTTGTAGGCGGAATGCCAGGGCGTGTCAAAAGCAGGTTCGCCGCGCAGCGCCTGCGGGCTTCCCGGCGAACGGACCGGCTGGCTGATTTCCGCGCATGCGCCCGTCTTTTCCCGTCCTGCTTGGTTGGTGCGGCCTGTTGATTGACGTGGCGCGTGCGGCAGCTACAGCAGTCCGCGCTCGTCCAGCTCCTCCTCGGTCAAACCGAGGTAGTGGCCCAGCTCGTGG
>CAIPBN010000036.1 GCA_903863315.1 uncultured Verrucomicrobiota bacterium
TCGACTTGATGCGCGAGCGACGCACCCGTGTCGGTGGAGAAGCGCACATCCGAACCGTCAGCCTTCGCTTGCTTGAAGTCGAACCAGTCCTTGTGCAGCCGCACGAGCAATGGAAATTCTTCGAGCACTGCGCCTGCCGGCAAGTTCGCGCCGTCAGGTGTGGTGAGCACGGTGAGCGAGCCGGAGCGGGACCAACCTTGGTAAGCAGGGACGGACTTCACGGGCTTGTTCTGCGCGCTGCTGAGGGCTGAAAACATCAGAGCCGATAGAACGAACGCCGCAGGTATTACATGTTTCATTGGGTAATCAGTCGTTTCATCTGTTCACTGCAAACTGGTCAGGGCTGGACGGCAAGAGTCCCGTTACCTTTCAGAAAACCAGGCGCGTTTGTCGCGGTGTAAATCCCGGGAGGCTGTAGCCTTCCTGCGAGCGTGAGTTTGCGAAGGCTCGTTTGCCCTTTGAATTTCAGCTCCAGCTCCGCGCCGCGCGCGATGCTGACCTCGGAGTCCGCACTCAGGCTGCGCGCATGAGCGAGGGCGAGGGTGCCTTGCGTCACGGTGGTCGGGCCGGTGTAGGTGTTCGTGCCGGAGAGCGTCCACTGACCGGAGCCGAATTTGATGACGGTGGTCGTCGCCTTGCCGACTCGATCATGGGGATCGGCGATGGCACCGGCGATTTCCCCCACGCCGGCGGTGTCACCCTTGAGCGCGATGGTTTTGTTGTGGCGGTAGCCGGAGATGAGGAAGTCGCTGGTGAGCTTCAACAGGCCGGTGCCGGATTGATCAAAGGTCACGGTGGATTTTTTTCCGGCGAAATTCATCACGCGGTCGGAGGTCTCGCCGGGGCCGGTGTAGATCAACGCGCCATCACCGTCTTTGCCTTCCTCGCCAATGACGATCTCGCCGGCCTCGATGTCCATCGGCACTCCCAGGCTGCTGCTGGCCTGGCGCATTCCTTCGGTGTAGCTGTTGAGAGAAGAAACGATCAACGTCCCGCTCTCCAGAATCGTCTGGCCGGTAAAAGTGTTGTTGCCGGAAAACCGCATCGCGCCGGGCCCGCATTTCCGGAGAAGAAACGAGCCACCTCCCGGACCTTTGGAGTCGGTAATGCTGGAAGAAATGGTGACGGGTTCCGAGGCGTTGGCGGTGTCCAGCGATACAAACGAACCGCCCATCAAACCGTTGTCGTTCACCGAGCGCGTCAGATTTCCCACCAGCGTGCCGACCTGTTCGCCGGTGAATTCGCCGGGGCCGCCGACGTTGAGACGGAGCGTCGCCGCCTTGTGCAGCGTAATGTTTGCCGGCGTCCATTTCGCAGTGTCTCCGTTGTAAAGTCCGGCCGCCTTTTTCACGATCAGCTTCGCCGGGAAAATAGTGGTCGGTCCGGTGTAGGTGTTCGTGCCATGGAGCGTCACGGTGCCGCCGGGCACCATGTTGAGGTAGGTTCCGTTCACGCCATACATCGTGAAGCCGCCGGGACCAGTCATGGCGCCGGTGATGGTGCAGTTGCCGATGAAGCCAGCATTTCCATTGAGGGTGACGGAGCCGTTCAAGGCGCAACGAAAGAGCGTGCCTTGGTTGATTACCACGGGGTTGGACTGGGGCGCTTCGGTGGACAAGGTGCCGAACTTATCGAGCGTCACCGTCCCGATCCCCAAGCCCCCCGACCGCCGCACGTTGATCTTACCGCCATTGATGCGTGTCCCGCCGCTGTAAGTGTTCGTCTGGTTGATTTGGAGGATGCCGAAGTGGACATCGTGAAAGTTGATGCCGGCGACGTTGGGATCGCCGGCGCTTCGCAGCATCAGGGAGCGCGGGCCGGAGATCACTCCGTTGAAACTGATGAAGCAATTGGGAGACTTGTCCGGTGCGGTATTCACCGTGAGATCGTCCCGCAGTGTCAGGGGCGTGTTGATGTCCACCCTTTGGCATTTGGTGGCATGAATCATCGGGGGAATATTGTTCACGATTTCCTTAGCGAAGGTCAGTTCGCTGCCGCTGATGATCAATCCGCCGGAACGTTCCCCGAGAACGAGCTGGTTCAGGAGAAACCCTGGACTCAGGTCGTTGGTTGCCGCGCAGGTGCCGCCTTGGTTGAAACTCAGGACATAGTCGGGCTGCCCGGCACGCCTAGGCGTGGCTGCGCCCACCGGGTTGTCAGACCACCTGGCGGCATCGCTCCAGTTACCTGCCTCCGCCTTGCTCCACACAAAGGCGTTGGGGTCGTCACTTTTCACCACGGTCACGGTTACCGGCTGCGAGGAACCATCCTGCGCGGTGACGGTGTAGGTCTGCGGCCGGGTAAAATCCCGTGCTGTGCCGGAAGCCGGCACCGCTGTGGCGAAGGGCGACAGCGTGAAGACTGGCGTCAGCGCCGTCACGTCCGCCGCCTGCGGCATTCGCACCGCGATGCGGGTTGGAGATATGGCGATGGAACGCGCGCCGGGCAGCGTGAAGGTGAGCATTTCCTTCGCCTCGCTAACGACGGCTTTTTTCACCGTGACGACGAAA
>CAIPBN010000037.1 GCA_903863315.1 uncultured Verrucomicrobiota bacterium
CGAGAAGGCGAAGTGGCGCGTGTCCTTCGCGGAGCCTTCGCCGTTCAACTTCACATTCGCGAGCAGCGGCGCAGGGAAGGGATGCGACTTCGAGTAGGTGGAAGTTGTCTTCGCCGGTGTGGCTTCAACCGCAGGGGCCGCCGCCGGTGCGGGCGCAGCAGCAGGAGCCAGTGCGCTCAACGCCCCGTCCATCCACTTCGCAAACGGCTCCTCATACTCCACGTCACAGTCCGTGCGCGGAAGCGCACGCGTCGCGCCGAGCTTCTCCAGCCGTTCGTCCACCGCCTTGCCGAACGCGCAGAATTTCGGGTAGTTCGAGTCACCGAGGGCCAGCAGGGAGAATTTCATCTGCGCCAGCTTGGGCGCGGCCACGCCACCGAGGAATTCCCAGAACGCCTTCGCGTTATCCGGCGGCTCGCCGTCGCCGTAGGTGCTCGTCACGATGAGCAACGCGGACTCCGACGCGAGCTGCGCGGTGGCATACTTGCCGAGGTCCTGAATTGTCGGTGCGAACCCGCGCTTGCCCGCTTCCTTGGCGATGCGCTTGGAAAGGTTCTCTGCATTGCCCGTCTGCGAGCCGAAGAGAATCGTGAGCGGTGTCAGCGGCTTTGTCTCCGGCGCGGGAGCGGGGAGGTTCGGTTGGGGAGCACGCGAGAACAGGCCGGCGAGAAAGCCGTTGAGATACGCGCGCTGCTCCGGGGTGAACGGGGCGTTGTCGGGCAGGACCGGGACCAAATTCGGCTGATTCATTCGCTGAACAGTTCCTTAAGTTGTTTCACCTCGTGGCGGCGGGTGAAGGCGGCGAAGGTCTCGCCGGGGTTGCGCTTCGCCTGATACGTTTTCAGCACGCGCTCCAGCAAGGCGGGCAGATCGCTGAACGGAATGCCGCTGAAGACCTGCTTGCCGATGGCCGCGTCCGCACCGGTGCCGCCACCGAAAACCACGTGGTAGCCCTCGCTGCTCGCGGTGCCGACCTTCACGCCCTGCAACCCGATGTCCCCGACATAGTGCTGCGCGCACGAGTTCGGACAGCCGGTGAGGTGGATGTTGATGGGGTGGTCGATCTGGAGCTTTTTGTTGAGGTGCGCACCGAGCGCGACGGCCTGGCCCTTGGTGTCGGTCGCGGCCCATTTGCAGCCGGTGTTGCCCGTGCAGGCCACGAGGCCGCCGAGCAGGTTCGTCGCTTCGTGGTGCAAGCCGATGCGCACGAGCTGGCGCTTCACCGTCTCGACGAAGGCGTCGGGCACGTCGGGAATCAGCACGTTCTGCCACGGCGTGAGGCGGAGCGCGCCGGAACCGTAGTTCGCCGCGAGGTCGGCCACCCGGCGCATCTGCCGGGTGGAAAGCACGCCGACGGGCACCACCACGCCAATGTAGTTTTTCCCCGGCTGGGACTGGCGATAAACGCCGATGTGCCCGTGCTTCACGGCAGCGGGCCGCTTCACGCACTGTTCCAGTGGGAACTTCAAGAGCGGGAACGCCAGCTTCTTCTGCGTCTCGGCGAGGAACTTGTCCACGCCCCACTTATCAATGAGATACTTCAGCCGTGCCTTCTTGCGGTCCGTGCGGTCGCCGTTTTCGAGGAAGACGCGAATCATCGCCGCGCACACGGCGAGCGCTTCGGTGGGCTTCACGAGAATGCCGCAGTCCTTCGCGAGCTGCTTGTGACCGGTGATGCCACAAAGCTCCACGCGGAAGTAAATGCCCGGGGCGGGCAGGTGAGCCGGTGAGAAAGTGGGAGCGCCGCCCGACGCCTCAATCTCACTTTCCCGCTTTCCCACTTTCTCACCTGCCGCCGCTTCCACGCGGCACGCCATAAACCCGATGTCATTCGTGTCTGCCACTGTGTCCACCGCGCCGCCGCCCTCGAAGGCGACGTTGAACTTGCGCGGCAGGTTGTAGAACTCGCGGTGGTTCAGGATGTAGTGGTGCAGTGCGTGCGCGAAGGGCCGGGTGTCCAACAACTCCTGCGGGTCGAAGCCGGCCGTGGGCGACGCCGTGACATTGCGGATGTTGTCCACGCCGCTGCCTTTCGCGGTGAGGCCGAGCGATTGCAGCTTCGTGAGCACGTTCACCAAGTTCGCCGGCGCAATCTCGCGAATCTGCAAGTTCGAGCGCGTGGTGACGGCGGACTTGCCGTTGCCGTAGTCATCCGCGAGGTCGGCGAGGCCGTGCAGTTGCGCCGCCGTGAGTTCGCCGGCCGGAATGCGGCAGCGGAGCATGAAGCTGTTCTGCGCGGGCGCGACGTAGAACATGCCGAAGTTGCGGAAGCGGAACGTGTGTTCCTCGTCCGGCAGCTTGCCCGCCTCGGCGTGCGCAAGGATGCGGTCCCAGCCGTCGAGGGGATGCTCCTCGTGCTTCCAGCGCTCCTGCTTGGTCACGTCGCCGAGCGGCGTGCCATAGACGGTCTCCTCGGCCAGATTCGCGCCGCCCTGCGCAGGGTCACCGGTGAGCTGGCCGGTCGCCGTCGTGCCGACGTATGGATGAATGCCGCGTTGCGCCACGCCGGCCATGAAGCCGGAGAGAAATTCCTTCTGCTCGGCGGTGAAGGCACCGGTGGCGGTCGCGGTGGGATTGAGCGTCGCGGTTTCGGTCATGGTTCGGCTTTCTCCCAGCCTAGCTTCGGAGCGGAGTAAATGGAGAGGAAAATGGCGTCGGCTGAGGATTCGTTGCGCGCGCCGTGGACTTGATTTTTGTCGGCGACATCCAAGTCCCCGGCACGGATGGTGCGGCGCTGGCCACCACCGAGGTAGTAAGTCAGCTCGCCCCGCACCATCACCCAAGTGTCCTGTCCATCGGGATGCGTGTGCGCCGGAACTTCCTGTCCCGGCCGCACGCCCCACACGGCGATGCTCGTGAAGTCGGTGATGGAAAGCTCCGTCACCGTGGCTTTCTCGGCGGAGAAGCGGACCAGTTGTTCGGCGTTGAAAGTGCGCGGGCTCATCGGCGTGCCTCCTTGTCCGTGCGGTGCACGCTCACCGCGCAAAACTTGTAGCTGGGCTGGCGCGAGTGCGGGTCAAAGGCCGGGAAGGTGAGTCGGTTCGTGGCCGCGTCGTGCATGGGCAGATAGACTTGGCCGGGCCGAATCGTCGCGGTGACGTGGACGCGTGCGGTGAGTTCACCACGTCGCGAGGCAACGCGGGCGGTGTCGCCAGCGCGGAGTCGTAGGCGTCGGGCGTCGTCAGGATTCAGCTCCAGCAACAACTCGGACGGCGCGAGCTGGCGCAGGATGTCGGACTTGCCCGTGCGCGTGAG
>CAIPBN010000038.1 GCA_903863315.1 uncultured Verrucomicrobiota bacterium
CCCCACGTGCAGGCGCACGTCCGCCTCGAAGGCCGCCGCGTCCGACCAGTCCTGCGGGATGGAGAAGACGCCGCCGAGCCGGCGACGATGCGCGTTGCCGGGGTCGCCGTTGGTCAGCGTGTCGTTGCACATCGTGAAGAACACGCGGCCACGGGTGCAGGAGACCTTGCAGAGGTTGTCGTTCAACATGCCCAGGCCGGCAGGCACGAGCTTCTGAAAGTCGAGCCGCACCGGGGGTTGCTCGAACTGCTTCGTGTGCGGATTGAACCGCACCACGTAGGCCCCGCCGCCCTCGACGCGCCAATAGATTCGGCCTTGGTCGTCGGAATCAATCTCGCCCTTCTGGCCCAAATCGCCGTCACCGGCCCCGAGCATGTTCGCGCCGCCGGGGGACTTCTCGTTGGTGACGTGGACCTCGAACTGGTCGGGGTTGAGCACGATGTCTTCGTCGCCGCGACCGGTGGCCCAGGCCGACTGCACGGGCACTTCGAGCAGGAACTTCTGCCAGCGCTCGACGCGCGTCCCGGCGTAAATCGCCTTCTTGCATGCGAAGTAAATGCTGGCCCGCGCGGGGTCCTTGGGAAACGCCGTCTGCCGCCCGACCACCGCGCCGCCGACGAGCGGCAGGTCCACGCCCGAGGTGATGGGGAAGGTGATGTCGCGCTTCGCCACGAGCCGCGTGGCCGGGGCCAAGGTGACCGCGCGCAACTGGCCCGCCTCGGGGAGCGGGATTTGCGGGCGGGCTTGCGCGGACTTGAGCAGCTCCGCGCCCGGCTCGATGTAGGCGAAGGATTTTCCTGGGGCGAGGCCGCTGGGCGCGGACATTTGCCGGATGGGGGCGATGACCTGCTTCAGCGTCACCGTGCCGGTCGCGTCCTTCACCGTCACCGTGACGCCGTCGCACTTGCCGGACGGGCCCAGGTCAATGACCACGGCCCCTTGCAGGGCGGGCTCCAGCAGGTCAATCAGCAGCGGCTTCCCGGCTGTCGGTGGCTGGAATTCCACCGAGGCGGTCAGCTTGGTGTGGCGCTGGCGGAGCAGGTCCAGCCGGTCGAACTTCACGATGAGTTCGTCCCCCGCGCGATACACCGCCACCTGCTCCGCTGCGGTCAAAGTGGTTGCCAGCAACAGCAATGGGAGCAGGTTGACCAGGCAGATGAGCTTCATGCGGTCAGCGTGCCTGCGGAAACTCCGTTCCGTCAATGATGTCAGGCCTGCCGCGAAAGAGCAGGGCCCGATTCCCGACGACTATTCGCGGTCTTGCCAGCGTCAGGAGACAACCGATGAACACGCATTCTGTCCGTGCCTGGTTTCTGGCCACTCTCGTTTCCGCAACGCTCGCCAGCGCCGCCCCGGCTCCCAAACCCGGCGCAGCCGAGCGGCTGGCGGCGATTGTCAAAGAGATGAAGTCGCCGGACCGCGAGGTGCGGCTCAAGGCGGTGGGGAAGCTCGTGCATTTCGAGGGCGGCCAGGAGCAGGCTCTGCCGGTGCTCACCAACTTGCGCGAGGCCATGCGGGACCCGGAGGGCGACATCCGCGCGGTAGCCTGCACGGCGATGGGGAATTTCCATGAGAAGGCAAAGGGCGTCGTGCCGGACTTCGTCCGCCTGCTGCGCGATCCGGACAAGGAAGTGCGGCAATGCTCCGCGCGGGCGCTGGGCCGCGTGGGTGCGGACGCCAAGTCCGCCCTGCCCGAAATGGCGCGCGCGACAAAGGACGAGGACGCGGTGGTGCGGGTCGTGACCCATGCCGCGATGATCCGCATCGGCGCGCCGGTGGCCGAACACTTACCGGCCGTCTTGAAAGGCATGGAGGACGCCTCGCCACTCGTGCGCTACAAGTCCGCACATTGTCTCGAACCGCTCGGCGCGGTGGCCGCGCCGGGCGTGCTGAAGCTGGGTTCACTTCTCACCGACCCCGACGAGAAGGTGCGCCACTACAGCGCCCGCGCACTGGCGAGGCTCGATGAAGTCGCCCGCCCCGCGCTGCCCGCGCTCAAGGCCGCGCGGGAGAAGGAGACGGTCGCGGCGAGCAAGGGCTTGATGGACTCAGCGATCCGCAGGCTGTCGCCCTAGCCCCGGCTTCAGTTTCAGGAGCAGCTTCGCGCCAGCGGGAGGTCACGGGTGGTCACCCGATCAGCGGCTTTCCCCGTTCATCCACCAACCCAAGGGATGCAGCAATGGCCGTCATAGCCAGTGCTTCCTGCTGACCCGTCTTGTTTCCCACGCCCAGGACACCACCGGACGCCTCGGCTATGCCCCTGCCCCAACGCATCAGGCATTGCTTGAATGCCACCGACTCTTCCGGATAGGACGCATCCAGCTCCGCACCCGCCGCCTCTAGTTCCTCCACCGGCTCCAGATTGCTTTGCTGCATCTCCATGAAAATGCGGTCGTAATCGTGAACCAGCTTGCGAACGGCGGCACGGAAAAGCGGGCTGGAAAACTCGTCCACGCGTTTGCACATCAGGGCGAGCTTTTCCCGCTCCTTCCGATCGACCGTCCCGTCCGCGGCCGCCACCAGCTTGAACACCAGGAGTGGCGCGCGCGCCAGGCGGTCATCCACCAGCGCGGGCGGGGCGGCAACTGTCCCATGCAGGTCGATCAAGCCGGCGATTGCCGCCAGGGTTGCGGCCTCCGCCTTGCCCATTTTCTTCCCCAATCCAACGAAACCACCCGGAGCCTCGGCAATGGCCCTGCCCCATGCCATCAGGCTCTCCTTGAAGGCTTGAGCCTCGTCGGGGCGCTCTTGCTCAAGGAACTTGATGGCCTCACCGAGGGTGTCCATGAAGTGAAAGGCCCCGGCTTGCAGCTCGTTGAAATAACGGTCCGGATTCCGTGCAATCGCGACAATCGCCGTGCGAAAGAGCTCGCTCGGAAATTGTCCTGGGCTCGAGCACAGCTTCTCCAGCGTCGCCAGCTCCCGCTGATCCACCTTCCGGTCGGCCGCCGCAATCATCATGAAGGTCGCGAAAACCGCACGCGCAAGCCTGTCCTTCAAGACTTCGGCGTGGGATAAACTGTCGGACATCGCGGCGGGTCGGGTTTGTTGGTGGCTCGACGCTAGAGTTCGGCGGGAAGGAATCAATCTGAAAACCCCGCAGGGAGTAGCGCTAGCCTCCGACTTGCAGTATCGCCGACGTCCTCGTCGGCCAGCCGGAGCGTGGGGTCGCGGTTCGCGTCCGATTGCGACCGGGCCGGCGCGGACGCCGGCAGCACGGCAAGCCGGCGGCTTGCGCTACATGACTTCGGCGCGGCTCCTTACGGAACCGCACTGCGTCAGTTCCGCGCTACTTCAGCTCCGCTGCTGTCCACGGGGCCTGGCGGTTTGCGGTGGCAGCACGAACGGTCTTCACATCGGCGGCAGTCACGGGCGGAGCCTGCTGGCCATAGGTGCCGCGCACGAAGGTGAGGACATCGGCAATCTGTTCGTCGGTCAGGCCACCCAGCGCGGGCATGGGGACTGAGGCCGGGGTGTGGCCAAAGTTCTGGCCTGCGACCGTCACGGGACCGGTGAGGCCGTGGAGGACCACCTTGATGATGCGGTCCTTGTCGCCGCGCACCCAGTCGCTGCCCGCGAGCGGCGGATAGACGCCGGGCAGGCCCTTGCCCTCGGGCTGGTGGCAGGGGAGGCAGGCCATTTCGTAAATGCTCTCACCGGGGGACGCGACCTTCTGTGGCGTGCCGATGAGCTTGCGCAGGTAATCCCCGTGCGTCGGGCTGCTGAGCTTGAGCTGGTTCGCTGCCAAGGCCGGTCCCCACTGCGGCTGCGTCGCGCGAGCGCTCTGGCGCAGGGCGTAGTCAATGAACTTGTCCGTGGGCAGGTCGAGCGCCTTGGTCATGACTTCCGCCGCGACGGGCTTGCCGAGGTAGCTGGCGGCGACGATGGCTTCCAAACGCACGCGGGCGTTCTCGTCCTTCACGCGCTCGGTCAGGAGTTTCGCGGCGTCGGGCAACTTCTCCGCCCACATGCCAGCGACGCGCGCTCCGTAGGCGCGGACGCGCGGGTCCTTGGCGGCAAGCAGCTTGGCGAGCAGGGCCGGGCGCGTGACTTCGTGCGACTCATAGACGCCGATGACTTCGAGGAGCAAGTGCTCGTAACCGGGCGTCGTGGGCGTGAGCTTGGCCACCCAGTCATCGGTGGCTTTCAACACGTCGGCGGTGGGCATGTCGAAGAGGAGGCGCTTGGCCTGGTAGCGCGTCCAGCGCTCGGGCGACTTGAGTTGTTCGAGGAGTTCAGCGGGCTTCATCGCGGCGAGGTTGGGCTGCTTCACGGTCGCACGGCCTTTCGCGGTGATGCGCCAGATGCGGCCGTGGGCCTTGTCGCGACGCGGGTCGGCGTAGCTGGCCTGGTAGTGGCCGATGATGGGATTGAACCAGTCCGCGAGATACATCGCGCCGTCCGGGCCGACGCTCACGTCCACGGGACGGAACGCGGCGTTCGATGACTTGAGCAGCTTGGGCAACTGCGTGGTCTTGAAGCCGGAGCCGGCGTCATCGAACTTGTGCAGCTCCGCCACTGCGCCGAAGTAGCCGCCGATGAGCGCCGCGCCTTGGATGTCATCCGGCAGCGCGCGCGTGCCGATGATGTCAATGGAAGTGGTCTTGGGCGACGTGTCGAAGAGCGGGCCGACGGAGTGATATTGCTCGGGGGAATTGCGATACGCCGTGTCCGCCGAGGTGGACGAGCTGCTGCCCGAGGGGCTTGCGCCACGCACCATGCCGGGCACGCTCCAGTAACCGTGCGGGCGGTCACCGGACTTGTGGAAGACTTGGCCGTAGTCATCGAAGGCCACGCCCCAGCAGTTCGCGCCCGCCATGCCGCCGCCGAAGAAGCCTTCGAGCCGCATCGTGCGCGGGTTCAACCGCCAGATGGCCGCGCGGTCCAGGCGCGCAATGCCCCAGGCGGACTCGACGCGCGAGAAGGCGTGGAGGCCCTGCGAGAACCACAGGCTCCCATCGGGTCCGTGGCAGATGCTGTTGATGAGTTGATGGGTGTCGCCGATGCCGAAGCCGCTGAAGAGGACGCGGCGCGTGTCGGCCTTGCCGTCGCCATTCGTGTCGCGCAGATGCACGAGCTGATCGAAGTCGCAGACGTAGAGGCCGCCGTCGCCGGGTTCGAGGCCCTGCACCATGGTGAGGCCCTCGGCGAAGCGCCATGACTTGTCGGCCTTGCCGTCGCCGTTTGTGTCCTCGAGGACGAGGATGTAGTCGGCGCGCTTGGCGCTGGCCTGCGTCTGCGGATACGTCGGCGAGCAGGCCACGTAGAGGCGGCCCTTCTCGTCCCAAGCGATTTGCGTCGGCTTCACCACGCCATCGCGCTCGGAGGCGAAGAGGCTGACCTCGTAGCCCTCGGCCACGGTGAAGGTGGCGAGCTGCTCCTCGGGCGTGAGGGCCTTGGGGGAATCCCCAGCGTTCGCGGGCGGGGGCATGACGAGGGCGGCGACCTTCTCGCCGCGCGCCATCGCATGGACACGCTTGTCCGCCGCTGCGACCAGCGGGCGATGGCGTTCAAAAGCGTCCTTGAGCGAAGGCTCCGTGCCGCCGGCCTTGCCGAACATCTGGTTGACGCGGTCGCCATAGACGAACGACCAGTTCGCGGGGCGCCACGAGTCGAACCAGAGCTGGTTCTTCTGCACGATGGCGGCGCGGAGTGACTCCAACTCGGCGGAAAACTTTGGCTCCGCACCCAGTTGCCGCGTCGTGAGCGTGGCGACCTCGCGCAAGCCTTCTGCCGTAAGATGAATGCCGTCCTCGGTCAGGCGCTGGCCCGGGGCGCGCACGGCGAGCGGCACGAACAAGTTCACGAACACTGCGCCGCGCTGCTTCGCAATATCGCGCACCGCGTCCGCGTAGGCGCGCACGTCGTTGTTGCGCTTCGTGAGATCCGGCGCGTGGGAGGCAACAGGCTTCTCAAAAGGAGTTGGTGAGAGGAGGACTACTTTCTTTGTCCGCCCGGCGAACTGATCCAGCAGCCGGTGATACGCCGCCGTGAACTCCGGCAGCCGCGCAACGCCGTCAAGCGCCTCCATCTGGCCGAACTGCGCCACCACAATGGTTGCACCCGCCGTCTCAAGCTGGCGCACCCACGAGCCGAAGTTCAGGTCGCGCCACTGCTCGTAAACTGTGTCCGCCTCCCACGCCATCGAGCGGAAGCGCGGCTGCTTCGCGGCGAAGGCGGAGGCCAGCAGCGCCTCTAGTTCGCCAGCCTTCGACTCGCGCACAAGATTCTCCTGCCCGACGAACACGACGACTTCATTCGTGCCCAGCGCGAATTTTCCGTCCGCGAACGCCCCGACCGGCGCGCTCGGCTGCGCAGTCCCGAAGCGGCTGAGAATCTCCGCCTCGGGCGGGATGGCGGAGTTGGGCAGTTCATCAATGGAGATGTTGCGGAAGGAAATCTCCGCCTTGCAGTTGCCGTGGATTTGCAGGGCGATGACGCCGGTCTCGTCGATGCCCGGCTCGCGCTCGACCCAGATGGCGGTGCGCTGGCCGTTAAGGAAAAGGAGAATCTGCGAGCCGCTGGCGACGACTTCGTAGCTATTCCAGTCGCCGACCTTTTCAAGGCGAGCGACGTGGTTTGTGTCTGCCTGCGCAAGCACCTTGCGCCGACGCGACTCGTCGTAGAGCGAGCCGGAGTAGCCCGCGCCGATGTCCGCCTGGAAGCCGGACATTTCGTTGGGCGGGTTGGGGATGCGCTTGCTGCGGAACTGCACGCCGCCATTCACGAAGCCCTGCGTGCCGACGAGCTTGTATTCGAGGCGCAGGTGGAAGTTTTTGTAGCTCTTGAGCGTGGCGAGGAACTCATTGCGCGGATTCCCCTCCAGCGAACCGCCAACGATGACACCGTCGCGGATGCGCCAGACCGTGTTGGTGTCGCCTTCCCAGCCGGCGAAAGATTTGCCGTCGAAGAGCGAGACAGGGGCGGCGGAGACGGTGAAGAACGCGGTGAACGCGAGGGTGAGAGAGAACCACAGTTTCATAGGCAGAAGCACAAACGACGGTTCATGTGAGATGGATGCCACACAGGGTTGGCATGGGATTAAGTCCGAGGATTTGCAGCAGGCGATGGAACTCCTTCACGAGCTTTTTGAAGGAACGCGACCGCTCATAGGCGAGTCGGAAATCCAGCCTAGCGCTGAACTTGGGCTGGTCCGCGCGCTCGTCGTAGTAGATGTCCAATCGCCGCTCCAACTCCTCTTTCGCGCCGCGCTTTAGGTCGGGGTCGTTTGGATATGGGGCGGCTGCGCCCAGCGTTTCTTGCGAAGCGAGAAACCATGCCTCGTATTCGCGGTTGGCGACGACCAACGCGGTGGGAAGCCCACGAGCCACGTCGCGCACCAAGTCTCGGAGCGGATTGGCCTCGGTTTTCGGGCACAAGTCATCCGCATCAAAGAGAATGAAAACCGCCTCGCAGTTCCGCTGTAGGCGGGCCAGTGCGAGGGCGTGGTCCAAGTCCTGCCGCTGAACGAGTTGGCTGCGCTTCCGCTTGATGGGGCGGCCAAACTGAGCCTGGGGGACGCCCAACTCCGCCGCCAGCCGGCGGAACAGCACGGGCACGGCCTCGACCTCCCCCTCGCCCTCGACGATGAGCTGGATCATGCAGGGGATTCCGCGAACAGTTCCAACTGACTGACCTTCTGATCGGCGAAGAAATCAACCGGCTGGAGCGCGTTGGATCGCAGCAGCTCCCCAGCACCCATCAAGTGCTGCTGCAACGCGGAAACCGCCGAGTCTCCCAGCGGCAAAACCTGCGTCACGCCTTCCTCCCAGCTCACGATGCGCAAGTTATGCGGCTCGACCCATTTGGCATCGAGCAAGTCCGGGCTGTGCGTAGTCACGAGCACTTGAGTGTTGCGAGAGAAAGCGCGGATCATCTCCATGGTGGAGGCCAATGCCTCGGGATGGACCGTGGCTTCCGGCTCCTCCAACCCGACCAGCGTTGGTCGGTTCTTCTGAAGAAACGCCGTCAGAATGCCCAGCGTCCGCAGGGTCCCGTCTGACATGGAAAACGCCTCGTGCGCCACGCTGTGTTTGCTGGAGCTGCCCTTCTTCCCAACTGGCCCGTTCACCCCCCACTCCTGCCGAAACTCCAGTGACAACTTCTTGCCGTGCTTGATCGGACGGACGGTGGCGGTGCCCGGCACGACGGTTCGTAGCAGTTCACACAGTCGCTCCAGCTTGCCTTCCTCCTTGGATAAGGCCTTCAGCACGCTGGCCAAATTGCTGCCGTCGGACTTCAAGCTCATCCCCGAATCAGGGTCTTGCAGTTCCTGAATCGCCTTCGGCTGTAGTGAAAAAACCCGAATGCCTGCGAGACCCTTGGTGACGGGTGCGAACTGCGGAGTGCCGCCGATCAACGGGAGCAACAGGGCTTGGGGATCCACCACAGGTTCGATTCCGGGAACCCCGGTCAACAAGATTTTGTTGGACCGATCGAACTCGTGCCGCTGTCCCGCCAGATGCACCACACACTTCTCCCGCAGGACCTCGAACTCGTAGCCTTCCTTAGCGCGAATCTCGAACGCATACCAGCCGGTGGCAGGTGTGCCGTTGGTGAACTCAAAATCCACCCGCATGGCGACGTTGCCCGGACGGCTCTGGGTTCCGGAGCGATAGCGCACCGCCTCGATGCCGCCTTGGTTCTGGAAGACGGTCCCGAGCGGAGTCGTCATGCACTCGCTAACGAATTCCAGCGCCTTCAAGACGTTGCTTTTTCCCGCCCCGTTACGTCCTACCAGAAAAAGCGGGTTCTCGAAGCAGACCTCTGCCGCGAGGATGCTACGGAAACGACGCAACCAGAGCTTCTTAATGGGTAGAAATTCGGACCGCACAAAGAACTTCTATCCAGTCAAAGAATCGTTGTCGAACTGCAACTTGAACTACAACAAGTGAACGCGCTCTAACTAGTGTAGTGTCCCACAAATAGCTACACACTCCCCGAGGGCTTGGAGCGGCCGCGTTGGGTGGGAGCGGTGCATCCGGGTTTCCCCTGTTCGAGACGCCGCCGG
>CAIPBN010000039.1 GCA_903863315.1 uncultured Verrucomicrobiota bacterium
ACCATCTTCGGCTACTCGCTGGCGGGGCTGCTCTCCGGCGCGTTCATCGTCGAGAACATCATGGCTTGGCCCGGCCTGGGCCGCCTGACCATCGAGGCCTACACGGCGAAGGACTCGATGCTCGTGGTGGACTCGGTGGTGATGGCGACGGCGCTGCTCATCGTGGGAAACTTCGTCGCGGACGTGATGCTGGCGTGGAGCGACCCGCGGATACGGTTGAAGGAATGAGCGTTCCAGCCACCAACGCCCCGCTCTCGCCCCGCCAGCTTTTCTGGAAGCGCCTCCGCGCGCGCCGGGCGGCGATGATGGGCGGTGTCATCCTCGCGGTGCTTTACCTCATGGCGGTGCTTGCTGGCTTCGTCGCGCCGTATCACTACGAAAGCGACGACCGCGACCGCTTCTTCCACCCGCCGATTCTCCCCAAGCTCGACGGCCTGCGGCTGGTCGTCCCGCGCTGGGAACAAAAAGAGGGACAATTCAAATACGCTCCTAACGTCAGCGACACCAAGCCGCTCCGCTTCTTCATCAAGGGCGATAAATACAAACTGTTCGCCCTCATCCCCTGCCAGACGCACCTCTTCGGCACCGGCGAGAAGACGCATCCCGTCTATCTGTTCGGCACCGACCAGTTCGGGCGTGACGTCTTCTCGCGTATCCTCTACGGCTCGCAGATTTCCCTGAGCATCGGGCTCATCGGCATCACGCTGTCGTTCACGTTCGGGATGCTCAACGGCGGCATCTCGGGCTACTTCGGCGGGCGCATTGACACCAGTATCATGCGGGTCTGCGAACTCATCATGTCCATCCCGTCGCTCTACCTCATCCTCGCGCTGCGCAACACCTTCCCCTCGAACATCTCCTCCACGCAGGCCTACGCGATGATCATCGTCATCCTCAGCTTCATCGGCTGGGCGAGCATGGCGCGCGTGGTGCGCGGCATGGCGTTGAGCTTGCGCGAACGGCAGTTCGTCCTCGCCGCGCGCGCGCTGGGCGCGACCCCGTGGCGCATCATCACGCGGCACATTCTCCCGAGCACGTTCAGCTACGTCATCGTCGCCGCGACCCTCAGCGTGCCCTACTACATTCTCGGCGAAGTGGTCTTGAGCTACCTCGCCGTCGGCATCCAGGAACCGCAGGCAAGCTGGGGCAACATGCTCACCGCCGCGCAGAATACCGAACACCTCCGCAACCACCCGTGGCTGCTCGCGCCCGGCGCGGCCATCTTCATCACCGTTCTGGCTTTCAACTTCCTTGGCGACGGCTTACGAGATGCCGCTGATGCCAAAAGCTAACGTCCCTTAACCACGAGACACAGAGCACACAGAGCCAGCATGACAATTCCCTCCCACCTCTTCTCTGTGCCCCTGTGGTGATGACTATGCCCCTCCTCGACATCCGCAATCTCCAGCTCGAATTCGGCACCGGGCGCGATGCCGTGCGCGCCGTGGACGGCGTGTCCTTCACCATCGCCGAGGGCGAGACACTCTGCCTCGTCGGCGAGAGCGGCTGCGGTAAGAGCGTTTCCGCCCTCTCCATCGCGCGCCTCGTGCCCACGCCGCCCGCGCGCTACGTCGGCGGCGAGATTCTCCTCAACGGTCGCGACGTGCTCAAAATGGACCAGCGCGAACTGCGCTCCATCCGTGGCGGCGTGGTCAGCTACGTCTTCCAGGAACCGAGCGCCTCGCTCAATCCCGTCTTCCGCGTCGGCAACCAAATCAAGGAATCGCTGAAACTCCATCGCCCGCAGTTCGCCACCGACGACGAGGTCATTCGCCTGCTGAAACTCGTCGGCATCCCCGCGCCCGAATCGCGCCTCCGCGACTACCCGCACCAGATGTCCGGCGGCATGCAGCAACGCATCATGATTGCGATGGCGCTGGCCAGCGAGCCGAAGCTCCTCGTGGCCGACGAGCCGACCACCGCGCTGGACGTGACCATCCAGGCGCAAATCCTCGAGCTGCTCCGCGACCTCAAGGCCCGCCTGCGCATGAGCATCCTGCTCATCACGCACAACCTCGGCATCGTGGGCGACATCGCCGACCGCGTGGCCGTGATGTATGCCGGGCAGATCGTCGAGCTGTCCCCCGCGCGCGCGCTGCTCCAGCGCCCGCTTCACCCCTACACGCAGGCCTTGATGAACTCCGTTCCGCAGCTCGGCCACGAGCTGGAGCGCCTCCAAGCCATCCCCGGCAACGTGCCCAACCTCGGCCAGTTCCCCAGCGGCTGCCGCTTCCACCCGCGCTGCCCCAAGGCGCAAAGCGACTGCTCGCAGAAAGCGCCGGAGCTGGTGGAAGTCGAGCCGGGCCGGTGGGTAAGGTGTCCGTATTGGAAATGAATTCTCCAACGACACGAAAGCTGCGGATTGCTCGAACTTCCGAAACTGAAGGAGTTGTCTATGAAGTGGCTTCGACTGCGGGTGATTATTCGCTGACGGTTGAACTCGTGACCAATTACAATGCGTTCTTCGCTGGATTGAGATGTGTCTCTGGTTGGTTTTTGAAGTTTCATGCCCTATCAAACGCTCTCAATGCTCTGGTGCATGATCAGAATCTGAAGGCGGAGTTTTTTCCGGTTACGGCAGTCCGAAAGGAGTGATTCGCGAGGCATCATTTTCAGTAATCGGCAAAGACCTTGTCGAGGATGAAGCGGACGATGTGTAGGCTCCATCCGTTGGGGTGTCAGGACTGACCATGTGCTATCCGCCAGCGGTCGTGAGATCGGAACCATTACACGCGTTTCCACGAAGGAGTTGCCAGTGATGCTCTCCCCATCCAAGAGTCACTTGGCAGAGCGATTTGATTTTGTCCACGAGCTTGGGGCTGACTTTGATGAACGGTTGCTCTACGCGTTCATTTGCAGGCGTGTTTTCATGGAGAGAGCGAGTGTTGGCTAAATTCAGGATTTCATGAACGGACGCTTCGCAACCAGCCGTGCCGGTTGACGCGCCCGGCAGGCAAGAATAGCCTTCCACCATGAGCACAGTGGCCGAAATCAAGACTGCGATTGACCACCTTCCCAGCCGCGAGCGGGACGAGTTGGAGGCGTTGCTCTGGCAGGACGAGGAGACGCCGCCCGGCGTGCGCGAGAAGCTGGCCGAGGCGCTCGCCGGCAAGTTCGTCCCCGGCGACCGCGCCAACGTTGACCGCATCCTCGCCTCGCTCGAATGACTTCGGAACACGCCATTCGAGCGGTTTTGGACACGAATGTTCTCTACGCGGCGTTCCGTTCCCGGCTGGGCGCATCGTTCGAGGTCTTTCAGCGGCTCCGGCACGATGAGTGGCGGGCGGTGGTGAGCAATCACCTCGTCCACGAATACGAGGAGATTCTCAAACGTGACGCGAGTGAACTAGGCTTGAGCTTGGATGACGTGGATGAGTTGCTGAACGCCCTCTGCGCGCGGGCGGAGGAGTGGCCGTTGCAGCCCGGCTGGCAACCAGTGCTTGCTGACGCGGATGACGAGCCGCTCGTGCAGCTTGCCTTTGAGTCCGGGACGGGACGAATCGTTACCCACAACGTCCGGCATTTCCGCCCGGCGGTGGCGCTGGACGTAGATGTCTTGAAGCCGCGCGAGTTCTTGGCCATGTTGCGCCCTAGTTAAGATGAACCTGCAAGTCGAACTCCCCGAGACGCTGGTTCGCCAAGTCAACGACTTGGCGGAGAAACAACACGTCAGCGTCAATCAAATCGTCGCCACGGCGTTGACGGCACAGGTGTCAGCAGCGGCAACCCGGCCCAGCATCAAGGAGCGGGCGCAGCGCGTGAACTGGCGGAAGGTGGATGAAATCCTCGCGAAAGTTCCAGCCAGACCACCGCTTCCGGGAGACGAATGAACCTCCTCGAAGTCCGCAATCTCAAAGTCCACTTCCCGGTCAAGCACGGGGTCTTCAGCCGCGTGAACGCGTGGGTGAAGGCCGTGGATGACGTGAGCCTCACCGTCGCGCCGGGCGAGACCGTCGGCCTCGTGGGCGAGAGCGGCTGCGGCAAGACCACCTTGGGCCGCGCCATTATCCGCCTGCTGGAGCCAACGGGCGGCAGCGTCACGTTCGAGGGCGAGGATATCACCACGCTGGGGGGCGCGGCCTTGCGCGAGCGGCGGCGGCGGTTCCAGATGATTTTCCAGGACCCCGTCGGCTCGCTGAACCCGCGCATGACCGTCGGCCAAATCATCGGCGAGGCGCTGGACATCCACCACCTCGTCGCGGACGATCAGGTGCGCGAGGCGCGCATCGGGCAATTGCTCAAGGACGTGGGCTTGAACCCGCAGCACGCGCAGCGTTATCCGCATGAGTTCAGCGGCGGTCAGCGGCAGCGCATCGGCATCGCCCGCGCGCTGGCGGTGGAGCCGAAGTTGATCGTCTGCGACGAGCCCGTCAGCGCGCTCGACGTGTCCGTGCAGGCGCAAATCATCAACCTCCTGCAAGACCTCCAGCGCGAGCACGGGTTGGCCTATCTCTTCATCGCGCACGACCTCGCGGTGGTGGAGCACATCAGCCATCGCGTGGTGGTGATGTATCTCGGCAAGGTCGTCGAGACCGCCGCGTCCAAGACGCTCATCAACGCGCCGAAGCATCCCTACACGCAGGCGTTGCTCTCCGCCGTGCCGGTCGTGGACCCAGACTCGAAGCGCCAGCGCATCGTCTTGCCCGGCGACGTGCCTTCGCCCATCAACCCGCCCAGCGGCTGCCCCTTCCACCCGCGCTGCCCCGTGGCCGAGGCGCGGTGCAAGACCGAGGTGCCGACGTTGCGTGAAGTGTCGCCGGGGCATTTCGCCGCATGCCATCTGGCGAAGTGAGCGGCGAAGAAGTATTCAGTAATCAGTTTTCAGTGTTCAGTCGGGCTGACGTTGCTTCGCGCAACCCACTGATTACTGATTACTCCGCCTCCGCAGGCGTCGAAACCACCGTGCCCGCCCCAGCTCCCAAACTCGTCCA
The DNA here is from genome assembly GCA_903863315.1 of uncultured Verrucomicrobiota bacterium. GTDB lineage: Bacteria > Verrucomicrobiota > Verrucomicrobiia > Limisphaerales > SXTU01 > SXTU01. Next base: position 4,932 of record CAIPBN010000039.1, read on the forward strand.
GCCTTGGCGCATGACGCGTCGTGAGCTGGTGCGCGCCGGGGCGCTGGGCTTGTTCGGGCTTTCCTTCGCGGATGTGCTGCGCGGGCGGGCCAGCGCGCAAGCGGTGTCGGCGCGGAGTTTCGGGCGGGCCAAGCGCTGCATCCTGCTCTTTATGTGGGGCGGGCCCGCGCATCAGGATACTTGGGACATGAAGCCCGACGCGCCGCGCGAGGTGCGCGGGGAGTTCAACGAGATTTCCACCAACGTCCCCGGTCTGCGCATCTGCGAGCATTTCCCCCGCCTCGCGCAACGCATGGACCGCCTCTGCCTCGTGCGCTCGATGACGCACGACAACGGCGACCACACGACCGCGACACACTACCTGCTCACCGGCGAGCCGCCGCCGCGCACGACGGACAAACGCGCGCAGTGGCCGCACTTCGGCTCCGTGCTCTCGAACCTCGGCCGCGGCCAGGGCGCGCTGCCGCCGTTCGTCTCGATGCGACCCAAGCTGCCCGGAGACGTGCCGCGTTTCGTCGAGGAAAGCCAGGGGCAGTTCGCCGGCTGGCTTGGCCCGCTGCATGACCCGCTCACGATTGACGCCGACCCCAGCCAGCCGGACTACCGCGTGGCGGAGACGACCTTGCACCCGGAGATTTCCGTCGAGCGACTGGACCGCCGCCGCGAACTGCTTGCCCAGCTTGACCGTCGGCTCGATGGCTTCAGTCCGAACTTCGCGGCGCAGGATTTGAACCATCGTCGTGCGTTCGAGCTGCTCACCTCCGCTGCGACCCAGCGCGGGGCGTTCAACTTGAACGAGGAGCCGCTGAAGGTCCGCGAACGCTACGGCCTGAACCCGCACGGCCAGTCGGTTTTGCAGGCGCGCCGGCTGGTCGAGCGTGGCGTGCCGTTGGTGACGGTCTTCTGGCCCAACGACGGCATCAAGAACGTGAGCGTGTATTGGGACACGCACAGCCGGAACTTCGTGGACCTCAAGACGCGCCTGATGCCCGTGACGGATCTCGCCTTCACCGCGCTGCTCGATGACTTGCAGGAGCGCGGGATGCTGGAAGACACGCTTGTCATCTGGACCGGTGAGTTCGGCCGCACGCCGCGCGTTGGCCAGCGCTCCAGCGACGCGGGCGCGGGCAAGGACGGGCGTGACCACTGGGGCGGATGCTTCACGAGTGTGCTGGCCGGTGCGGGCGTGAAGGGCGGCTTCGCCTACGGCAAGAGCGACAAGCAGGCGGGCTTCCCGGCGGAAAGCCCCGTCGCCCCGCGCGACCTCATCGCCACCGTCTATCACCTGCTCGGCGTGCCCGAGGAACAATTGGTCATGGACAGCGGCGGCCGTCCGCAGTTTGTGCGCCCGGGCAAGGCGATTGGCGAGTTGCTGGCGTAACCGACGATTCTTGCTCCCGCTTCGCCGCAGGGCCGCTACCATTCCCGCGCATGGCGAGCGATGAACGAACCCGCGGCACCCCAAGGCGCAAGTGGCTCCCCCTCGTCGCGCTTGTCCTTGTCGTGGATGCCATCGGCGGCTGGCTCTATTACCGCTGGCAGCGGGAGCACAGTCAGGACGCGGTCATCCGCGCCGCCGCTGCACGTTATGCAGTGGACGGAGCGCTGGTGAAAGCCGTTGTCTGGCGCGAGAGCTGGTTTGATCCGGAGGCGCGCGGCAAGGCGGGCGAGATCGGCCTCATGCAAATCCGCGAGCCCGCTGCGCGCGAATGGGCCGAGGCCGAGCACATCGTTGGTTTTCAGCACGAGCACATCCTCGACCCTGGATCGAACACCCTGGCGGGCGCGTGGTATCTGGCCAAGCTTCTCCGCCGCTACCCGCACACCGATGATCCCGTGCCTTACGCGCTGGCCGACTACAATGCTGGCCGAGGCCACGTCCTGCGCTGGAACCAGGGTGCGGCGGCCACGAACAGCCAGCAGTTCCTCGCGCAGATGACCTTCCCCGGCACGCGGCGCTACATCCAGACGGTTGTCGCGCGCCGGGCGCGGTATCGCGATGAGTTCCAGCCATCGAGTCCGTAGATGGCCAATCAGTTCCGCCCAGTCATGGACTGCGCCCTCCCTCTGGCGCTTTGGTGGCGCGTTACAAGCGGCGGAGGATCGCCGCAGCCGAAGACTGCTGACGCGAACACGCGTCCGCTTGTTTTTCAGCATTCATCTCCCTAGCCTTCCACTCACACATGCAACTCACCGATCTCAAGTGGTCCGAAGTCGCCGCTCTTGACCGCGACACGCCCGTCATCTTCCCCGTCGCCGCGCTGGAACAGCACGGCCGGCACATGCCTGTATTCACCGACAGCCTGCTCTGTGGTGAAATCGTCCGTCGCATCGAGGCCCGGCTCGGCCAGCGCGTGCTGATCGCGCCACTTCAGTGGCTCGGCAACTCTGACCACCACCTCGATTTTCCCGGCACCATGTCCGCCGCGCCGCGGGTTTATCTGGACCTGCTCACCAGCCAGTTTGAGAATTTCATCGCGCACGGTTTCCGCCGCCTCGTGATGCTTAACGGCCACGGCGGCAATGACGTGCCCGGCAAGCAGGTCGTCTTCGAACTCCGGCAGAAATACCGCGCCCGCCGCGACCTGCTTCTGCTTTTCGCCACCTATTGGAACCTCGCTCTCAAGTCCCCGACCACCGCGCATCCCGACATCAAACAAACCCGCATGGGCCACGCCTGCGAATGGGAGACCAGCATGGTCCTGCGCCTTGCGCCGCACCTCGTCGGCGATCTGACGAAAGTGGAGCCAGTCGAGTTTGGCAACCCCTTCGAGCCGGCCTCACGCGGCTGGATCATGGGCGACCGTAGTGAGCCCGGCCATATCGGCGATCCGCGCCACGCCACCGCCGACAAAGGCGAGGCGCTCTTCCAAGTCTTCACCGACGGTGCCGTGGCGATGATCGAGCGCGTGCTCAAGTGGGATGGCAAGAGCTGGGAAGGGTGAACCCGGCGGCGGTGCTACGTGCTGGCTGAACGGGCTGAAGTGCTGCCCGCCTCCACAAGCAAAACGGCGTCCCGTTGCCGGAACGCCGTTCGTTGAATTCGCGTTGAGCCGCGTGGCTTACAGGCCCTTGCCGATGATGTATTTCACCAGGTCGCCGACGCGGTTGCTGTAGCCCCACTCGTTGTCATACCAGCTCACGAGCTTGAAGAAGCGGCTGTTGAGTTCCACGCCCGAGGTCGAGTCGTAGATGGAGCTGTGCTTGTCGTGGATGAAGTCGGTCGAGACCACCTCGTCGGCGGTGTAGTCGAGGATCCCCTTGAGGTAGGTCTGGCTGGCCTTCTGCATCAGGGCGTTGATTTCCTTGAGCGAAGTCTCCTTCACCGAGCGGAATGTCAGGTCCACGACGGAGACGGTTGGCACCGGGACGCGGAACGCGACGCCGGTGAGCTTGCCCTTCACCTCGGGGCAGACCAAGGCCGTGGCCTTCGCCGCGCCGGTGGTGCTGGGGATGACGTTCTGCGCCGCCGTGCGGCCGCCCTTCCAGTCCTTCTTGGACGGACCGTCCACGGTCTTCTGCGTGGCGGTGTAGGCGTGAACGGTGGTCATCAGGCCTTCCTCAATGCCGATGCCTTCCTTGAGCAGGACGTGGACGACCGGCGCGAGGCAGTTCGTGGTGCAGCTCGCGTTGGAGATGATGTTGTGCGCGGCGGCATTGTATTTCTCGTGGTTCACGCCCATCACGATGGTGATGTCCTCGCCCTTGGCGGGGGCGGAGATGATGACCTTCTTCGCCCCGGCGACGAGGTGGCCCTTGGCCTTCTCGGCCTCGGTGAAGAGACCGGTGGACTCGATGACGATGTCCACGCCCAAGGCCTTCCAAGGCAGCTCGGCGGGGGATTTCGCGGAAACGACGCGGATCTCCGCGCCGTTCACGATGAGAATATCGTCCTCGACCTTGTCGGCGGCGGACTTCTTGGATCCGACCGTGCCGCTGAAGCGGCCCTGGGTGGAATCATACTTGAGCAGGTAGGCGAGGTTGTCCGCCGGGACAATGTCACCGACCGCGACGACTTCGACTTCCTTGCCGACGAGCCCCTGCTCGACCATTGCGCGGAAGACCAGGCGGCCGATGCGGCCGAATCCGTTGATTGCAACTTTCACTGCCATAGTTCGTGTTCGTTAAGGTTCGTGTCCGGGATGAGGTCAGATACCAACAGGGGGCGGATGGTAGTGGCGAAGGCAAGTGCGTCAACGAGTAAATCCCGCCGGACACGGGTTGGCGGAGGCGTCGGAGAGCTGCGCTCCGTCTGCAGCTACTTCTTCAGTCGCTGATCGAAGTAGGCGATGAGGGCCGCCTCGGCCTTCTCCGCGTCCGCGCCTTTGAAGCCGTGGCCGGCGCCTTCCAGCGTCAGCAGTTCCACCGGCACGCCGCAGGCCGTGAGGCGGTCGCGCATCCAGACGGCCTGTTCGTAGGCGACATATTTGTCCTCGGTGCCGTGGATGATGAGCGTGGGGGCGGCGTTGGGCGTGACCCAATTCAACGGGCTGGACTGGATGTGCTTCGCGCGCGCGGTGCCCACATCGCCGCCGAGCCACATGGGCAGCACGACGTGTGCGTCCACGCTCTTGCCGTAGGACTTGGTGAAGTCGCTCGGGCCATAGACGTTCACCACGCAGGTCACGGCGCTGGAGAAACCCGGATTGTCCGCACCCTCGAAGTCCTTCACCCCCGCCGTCACGCCGAGAAACTGCGCGAGATGGCCACCGGCCGAGCCGCCCGTCACGCCGATGCGCGCAGGATCAAGGCCATACTTGGCCGCATTCGCCCGCAGCCAGCGCACGGCGGCCTTCGTGTCGTGGACGGCGGCGGGGAACTGGTGAGTGGGTGCAAGCCGGTAGCTGATGGTCGCGGCCACGAAGCCGCGCTGCGCCAGCGTAAGACAAAGTTTGTTGTAGCCTTCGCGCGAGCCGGCGCGGAAACCACCGCCGTGGATGCACAGCACGGCGGGGAGCGGGCCGCTTGCGTTCTTTGGTCGGGCCAGGTTGAGCTGCATCCGCCCGCCGCCTGCTTCGGCATAGGTGATGTCGCGTTCGAAGGTGACGTTGTCCGGCACGGCAAGTTCGGCGGCGTGCGCTGTGAAGGAGAAACCAAGCAGCAGGAGGGCGAGCGAGACGAGGTGACGATTCATGATGCGAGTCAGTTGGTGAATGCAGAGTGAAGGTTACTTGGCCGGGGCGGCGAACGCCTTCGGCATTAACGCCTGGACGGCGTCCATGATGCGCGTCTCCTGCGTGCCGTCGAAGCGGCTGGGGCGGTTGTAATAGACCATCGCGCCGGCCGCCTCGTAGCCGCCTTCGTCCCAGACGCGGCGCGAGGGGATGTAGCACGGCACGTCGTTCGCGTAGGCGTTCACCCAGACGCGCTGGCTGTCGAACTCGCGCTTGATGCGCAGGCTGTAGTCCACGACGACTTCGCCCGGCAGGAAGACCATCGCGAGGTCGCGCCCAAAGCTCCAGACCTGCACGAGATACGGGAGCGTCGCGGGAATCTTTTCGCCCTTGTCCAGCTTCGCGAGGGCGAACTGCGCCCGCAGACCTTCGGCACCGGCCTTCTTCGCAGCGACTTCCCACTCAGCGCGCGTGGGCAGTTTGTCGAACGGCAGTTCGATGCGTTTGGTGCCACCAGCGAGCGGCCCGTCGAGCGGGGTGAACTTGGCTTCCTTCAACAGCCGCGAAACTTCGGTGGCGAGTTCCTGCCCGTGTTTCTCGGCCAGTTCATAGGTGCCGCGCGGGTAAGGGTTCTGGTCCGCGCCGCAGCCGATGGCCGTGAGCGCGATGACACCGGGGTGCGCCTTCTCGATGGCGAACTGCGCGCAGCCGGCCCAGTCGGCGTGGAATTTGTTGAAGCCGGAGGTCGTGCAATGGCACGCGTAGCTCGCCAGCACGGCACGGAGCTTGCCGTCCGGTGCGGTGACGCGTAGCAGCGGCAGCTCGTGGTCGGTAGGCCCTTCGGGATACTCGGCGTTCTGGAAGCCGGTGGGCGAGGGCTTGCGACGGTTCTTGGCGAACGTGACCTTGCCCTTGGTCCACGCAAGGTGCCCGGGCTTCCGGTCGGCGAGCGCGGCGAGGGAAAGTTGCTCCAGCTTGTCAGTGAACTCCTTCGTGTAGCGGTCAATGTTCCGCTGATGCTCCGGCGGGATGGGAATGCCAAAGATGGTGGGCAGCACACCGTTGAGCATCGGCGCGGAGTGCGTGTGGCTGGAGCAGAGGGCGAAGCGCTCGCTGGTGACGCGCTTGGCGGCTAGCCGCTTGATGACTTCTGTGCGAATCCATTCGGGCACGCCGCAGTTGTCCACGGTGATGAGGATGAACGGCCCTTCCGTGTCGCCGCCGATGGCGAGGGCCTTCGCGCGGATGCGCTGCTCGATGCCTTCGGATTCCAAGCGGCGTCCGCCATAGCCGTTGAGGCGCACCGGATAATCCGGCGTGAGGTCCACCTCCGCCACGCCGACGAGGCGGGTCGAGTTGGCAGCGGTCGCGGTGTGCGTGCAGGCGACAAGACTGGCGAGCGCCAAGCAGAACGCGAAGCGAAGCAAAGTGCGGCGGAGCATGGCGCGAGTGTCGGCGGGGCAGGGGAGGACTGTCAATCCGCGCACTCCAAAGTCCGGCGGAATCTCGCCTGCCTACTTCGGCTCGCGATTTTTCACCGCGCGGAAGAGGCGGAGCGGGCCGTAGTCAATGTCCGGCAAGGATTCCTTCACTCCGGTGATGTTGCCCCAGCCGAACTGGTAAAACGCCTTCGCCGCGCGCGTCTGCTGGTCGGCGGTCATCACGGTGTTCAGGTCGAACTTCTCTCCGGATTCCACCGCATCGGCGAGGTGGCCGTAGATGGTCGTCGGCTTCACGTCGCGCAGGCGGGCGATTTCCTCCACGGTCCGCCCGCCGCGCCAGTAGTGGAGCGTGGCGACAACGGTTTCGGTGAGCTTGCTGCGCTGTGGGGCGGCGGGCTTCTGCGTGAAGGAAGTGTCGGCGAAGATCTGCTTTGGGTTCGCGCGGAGGTGCGCGGCGATTTCCTCCAGAAACTGCGCGCCGAAGTCGCGTAGCTTGCTCGTGCCGACGCCGCTGATGCGGCTGAACTCGGCCTCGGTCTGCGGATAGAGCCGCGCCATCTGCCGCAGCGCCACATCGGAGAAGATGATGTAACTGGGCACGGCGCGGGCGTCTGCGAGCTCTTTTCGGAGCCGCCGGAGTTTCTCGAAAAGCAGCTCATCGCAGGTGATTTCGCCGACGTGACTGACGGCCTTCTCGGGCGCGGCGACAGGTTTGGTGAGCGTGATTTTGGTGCGGGCCTTCAGCGCGGCCATGCCGGCGTCAGTCAGTTCGATGACCGGGAACTTGTCCGTGGTCTGGCGCAGATGTCCGAGGCGGATGAGTTCGCGGCCGATGGCGGCCCATTCGTTACGCGTGTGCTCGTGGCCAATTCCGTAGGTGGTCAGTTGGTTGTGGCCCCACTTGAGCACGCGCTCGGATTTGGCCCCCGTGAGCACCTCGACAATGTGGTTTAGCCCGACACCGAAACTGCCCGCCTGCCGGACGCGGAACACGCACGACATGAACTTCTGCGCGGCGACGGTGCCGTCGAAGGTCGCGCGTGGCGTGAGGCAGTTGTCGCACGCGCCGCAGTTGGGCGGCTCCGTAGCGGCTTCTTCTTCGCCGAAAACCTCCCCAAAGTAAGCCAACAGCTCCGCTCGCCGGCAGCCGGAGCATTCGGCGTAATGAACCATCTGGCTGAGTTGTTCGCGCGCGATGACCTGCTCGGACGGCGGCTTCTCGCTGATGAAGCCGAGATACTTCTGCACGTCGCCGGGGCTGAAGAGCAGGACGCACTCGCTCGGCAAACCATCGCGGCCCGCACGGCCGGTCTCCTGGTAGTAGCCTTCGATGTTCTTCGGCAAATCGTAGTGGATGACGAAGCGGACGTTTGGCTTGTTGATGCCCATGCCGAACGCGATGGTCGCGCAGATGACACGGATTTCATCGCGGAGGAAGCCTTCCTGATTGCCCGAACGCTCCTCCTTCGGCACCTCTGCGTGATAAGGCGCGGCCTTGATGCCGTCGGCGCGGAGTTTCTCGGCGAGGGACTCGGTGGTCTTGCGCGCCTGACAGTAGATGATGCCGCTGTCGCGTGGATGCGCGCGGAGGAAATCGAGCACCTGCCCGTAAGCCCCGGTCTTCGCACTGACGCGGTAGGTGAGGTTGGGGCGGTTGAAGCTGGCGACGTAGCGGGCGGGGGCGCGGAGCTTGAGCTGCTCGGCGATGTCCTCGCGCACGCGCTCGGTGGCGGTGGCCGTGAGCGCCATGAACGGGATTTGCGGGAAGCGCTCGCGGAGCTGCGCGATCTGCCGATACTCCGGGCGGAAATCGTGGCCCCACTCGCTGATGCAGTGGGCCTCGTCGATGGCGAAGAGGTTCACGCCCCAGCGCTGCAAGTCGGCGAGCATCCCGGAAAGCATCAGCCGCTCGGGCGCGGCGTAGAGCAGGCGGAACTCGCCGTTGTGCAGGCCGCGCAGGCGGGCGCGTGACTCGTCGGCTTTGAGCGAGGAATTCAGAAACGTCGCCGGGACGCCGCTCGCCGTGAGCGCGTCCACTTGGTCCTTCATCAAGGCAATCAGCGGCGAGACGACGACGGTGAGACCGTCACGCGCCAGCGCGGGAAGCTGGAAGCAGAGTGATTTGCCGCCGCCGGTCGGGAGCAGCGCGAGCACATCGCGGCCAGCGAGGGCATCACGGATAATCTCCTCCTGGAGCGGGCGAAAGGTCTCGAAGCCGAAGTATTGCTTCAGCAGCGCGAGGAGATTAGGTGAATCCGGCATCGGAGCGGCGGGAGGATTTGCGGGCGCGCGGTGGAAGGCAAGAACGAGCGCGTTGGCATGGCCATGAACATCGTTGCAGCGAACCATGACAAAAGGACATTCCTCCCGACGGAGACACTGGTGACAGGGCAATCGGGAGCTCGCGCTGCAAGTTGAGCCGGTCTGGATGGCTTTTTCGTTTGCCGTCGATTCCAAGCATGTCTAGCGTCGCCCTCGCCGTTGGCTAAACCGGGCCCGGCTTCCCCGATACACCATCGCATATGAACCACAAGCCCCTGACCACCGCTGAACTTGCAGAACTCACCGCCGGCCTCCACCGGCTCTCGCGCAACCTCTGGTGGACTTGGAATCAGGAGCCGCAGGAGATTTTTCACGATCTCTCGCCGCGCGGCTGGACGAACCTTTACCACAACGCAGTCGCGATCCTGCACGAGGTGTCCGATTACGAATTGCGCATGCGGTTGCAGGAGCCTGAGTTCGCCGACCGGGTGCGCACGGCGCTGAAAAACTTCGACGCTTACCTGCAAAGCAAGGACACGTGGGGTGCGCAGAACGCGCCGGAGCTGTTGAAGAATCCGGTCGCCTACTTCAGCGCGGAATTCGGCTTTCATGAGACGTTGCCCATCGCGGCGGGCGGCCTCGGGATGCTGGCCGGCGACCATGCCAAGGCGGCGAGCGACCTCGGCCTGGGCTTCGTGGGCATCACGCTTTTCTACCGCGAAGGCTACTTTCAGCAGACCGTCAACGCGGACAACTGGCAGACCGAGTATTACGCGCATCTGAAGCCGCAAAACCTGCCCATCGAGCCCGTGCTCAACGCCAACGGCCAACCGCTGGTGTGCACCGTGAAGGTGGCGACGAGCACGGTGAGCTTCCGCGCCTGGCGCGCGAACGTGGGCCGGTGCCCGGTTTACCTGCTGGATGCCAACCTTCCGGAGAACGAGCCGCACCAGCGCGATCTCACGCTCCGCGTCTATGGCGGCGACACCACCACGCGGGTGATGCAGGAGATTCTGCTCGGCGTCGGCGGCGTGCGCCTGCTCCGCGAACTGGGCCTGCAACCCTCGACCTTCCACATGAACGAGGGGCACGCGGCCTTCCTCACGCTGGAGCTCGCGCGCGAGAAGATGGCCGAGGGCAAGGCCTTCGCGCAGGCCTGGGCGGAGACGAAGCAGCAGTGCCTCTTCACCACGCACACGCCGGTCGAGGCCGGCCACGACCGGTTCAGCAGCGAGCTCATGGGCTTCGCGGCGAACAAGTTCTGCGCCAACCTCAAGCTCTCGCACCAGGAGCTGATGGGCCTGGGGCGGGTGAACCCCGCCGACGAGCGCGAGCCGTTCTGCATGACCGTGCTGGCGCTGAAGGGCTCCCGCGCTGCCAACGGGGTGAGCGAACTCCACGGCGCGGTCAGCCGCGAGATGTGGCAGTGCCTCTATCCCGGCAAGAAGGTGGATGAAGTTCCCATCGGGCACGTCACCAACGGCGTGCACGTCGCCGGCTGGATGAAGGGCACGGTGCGCCGCTTCTGGCGCAAGAAGCTCGCCACCGCCCATGAGCAGCCGGACATGTCAACGACCGAGACCACGCGCTTCTGGAAGAGCAAGCCGCTCATTGACTGGGAACGCGAAATCAACGAGCCGCAGTTCTGGGCGCGCATGGCCGACCCCGCGTTCATCTCCGACGAGGAGCTGTGGTCGTTGCGCTACCGGCTGCGGCGCGAGCTGATTGAGTTCTCCCGCCGCCGCCTGCTGATTCAGGGCCAGCGCCTCACGCAGGGGGATTTCATCACGTTTGACCACATGCTGAACCCCGACGCGCTGACCATCGGCTTCGCGCGCCGGTTCGCCACCTACAAGCGCGCCCCGCTCATCTTCCAGCAGTTCGAAAACATCGTGAAGCTCGCGCACGACAAGCAGCGCCCCGTGCAGTTCATCTTCGCCGGCAAGGCCCACCCGCGCGACGACGAGGGCAAGCGCTTCATCCAGCACATCATCCATCTCAGCAAGTTCAGCGACCTCAAGGGGCAC
>CAIPBN010000040.1 GCA_903863315.1 uncultured Verrucomicrobiota bacterium
GGCGGCGAGTGGCGGTTGCCCTCGGGGGGCAGTTTCGCGTCGTGCAGGCCGAAGTTGAAATGAATCACGTCCCACTTTTTATCCCCCAGCCACTGGGTCAGCCCGGCCAGCCCGACACTGGTGGCTCCGCAGTTGGTCGGCGGTCGGTGCACGTTGGCCTTGCCCTTGAGCAGCGCCCGCGTCGGGGCCGTGTAGCCCATGGAGATGGAATCCCCGATGATCAGCACGCGCGGCAGCCCGGCGACGTCTTCAATGGCCGCAGCCGAGCCGGTCGCGGACTTGGGTTTCGCCGCCGGTTTGGTGGGGGCATCGGCGGCGGACAAGGTGCTGGCCAGACCGAGCGCCAGCGCCGCTGACCACAGGGTTCGCAAGTGCATGGGCCGGACCTTACGAGGGTGGGATCGCCGCGCCAAGCCTGCTTCTGGGTGGTCCGGAGCGGGAGGCGGGGTTTCTACGGCACGCCTCGCATTGAAATGAGTCCCTCAGCCGGGGGACGCTGAATGGAAGTCGCCTGCGTGTAGTCGGTAGATGGATTCCGCTCCCATATTCCCCATGTCACTCACGCTCTTCGCCCGCCTCTGGTTCATGGTGTTTCTCCACTACTTCGTGTGGGGCACGTGGTATGTCACGATGGGCACCTACCTGAACTCGACCCTGAAGTTCGAGGGCGGGCAGATCGGCCTCGCGTATGGCAGCACGGCGATTGGCGCGATGGTTTCGCCGTTCTTCGCGGGCATCGTGGCGGACCGGTTCTTCGCCACGCAACGGCTGCTCGGGACGTTGCATCTCATCGGCGCTGCGCTGCTCTGGTATGTCTCGACGCTGAAGAGTTTCGGGCAGTTTTACCCGGTGCTCATCGCCTACACGATCAGCTACATGGCGGGGCATGGGTTGACGAACGCGCTCACGCTCACTCACTCGAAGAACCCGGCGAAGGAGTTCCCCCTGGTGATGCTCATGGGCAGCGTGGGCTGGATTGCCGCCGGCCTCACGGTGAGTTGGCTCAAGTTCGAGGACAACGCCGGGATGTTCCGGCTCGCGGCGGGTGCGGCGCTGGTGATGGGCCTCTACTCGTTCACCCTGCCGCACACGCCGCCCAAGGGCGCGGGCGCACCGGTCAACGCCCGCACCATGCTGGGTCTCGATGCACTGAAGCTCATGCGCGACCGCTCGTTCTGCACCTTCATCATCTGCTCGTTCCTCATCTGCGTGCCGTTGAGCTTCTACTTCAGTTGGATGAACGCCTTCATGAACGAGCTGAAGATCGAGAACGCGGCGGCAAAGATGACCGTCGGGCAGGTCTCGGATGTGGTCTTCCTCCTGCTGTTGCCGTTCCTGCTCAAGCGGCTCGGGGTGAAGGGCATTCTCATCCTCGGCATGGTGGCGTGGACGGTGCGCTTCGGCTTGCTGACGCAATTCCCGCAGGCGGCCAACGCGGCGTGGATGCTCTTTGTGGCCATTGCCGTCCACGGCATGTGCTACGACTACATCTTTGTGATGGGCCGCATGTATGTGGACAACCGCGCCAGCGAGGACATCCGCGCGGCCACGCAGGGCTTTCACGCGTTTGTGACGCTGGGCGCAGGCATGTTCGTCGGGTCGTGGCTCTCCGGCGTGGTCGGGCAGCACTACACCAATGCCGGGGGCGCGACGCACAACTGGTCCAGCATCTGGCTCGTGCCGGCGGTGATGTCGGCGGTGCTGATCTTCGTGTTCGCGGTGTTGTTCAAGGACAGCGCGCCCCCGGTGAAGGCGGAGGCGACGGCGCCGTCCTGATCGGAAAAAGCCGTTGACACTTCCGGCGGGAAACTGCCACTTTCCGACCCGTTCGCCGCGAGGCGGACACTCATCCAGAGTGACTGAGGGACTGGCCCGATGACGTCACGGCAACCGGTTGCGGCGCGTTCCGCAACGACCAGGTGCCAAGTCCAGCTCCGACCGCAAGGCCGGGGGAAAGATGAGAAGTGCGCAAGCCTGTCCGGCCCCTTCTCATCCAGATGAGACGGGGCTTTTGTTTGCCCCAAAACGGAACGCGGAACGGTAAATTATGGACAAGCACGAAGGTTTCATGAAGGCGCTCAAGTGCCGCGAGTGCGGCAAGGAGTATCCGCTCAGCGCCACGCACGTCTGCGAGTTCGACTTCGGCCCGCTCGAAGTCGCCTACGACTACGACCGCATCAAGCAGTCGCTCACCCGCGCGGCCATCGAGTCGCGTCCGCGCACCATGTGGCGCTACCGCGAGCTGCTGCCCATCGCGGGCGAGCCGACCGTGGGCTTCCAGGTCGGCTACACGCCGCTGGTGAAGGCCGACCGCCTCGCCAAGCGCCTCGGCATCCGCGAACTGTGGGTGA
>CAIPBN010000041.1 GCA_903863315.1 uncultured Verrucomicrobiota bacterium
CTCCGGCAAGCTGTGCGACGGCGTTTCGCGCCGGGACTTCCTCCGCGTCGGGGCGCTGGGCATGGGCGGGCTGGCGCTGCCGCAGTTGCTTGAAGCCGAGGCACGCGCCGGCATTGGCACGTCGCACAAGGCGGTCATCATGGTTTATCTGGTCGGCGCGCCGCCGCATCAGGACATGTTTGACCTGAAGATGGACGCGCCGCGCGAGGTGCGGGGCGAGTTCCGGCCCATCAAGACCAACGTTCCCGGCATTGAGATTTGCGAGCATCTGCCGCGCCTGGCACGCATCATGGACAAGCTGGTGCCCATCCGCTCGGTCTATGGCTCGCCGGACGGAGATCACGACTCCTTCATCTGCTACACGGGCCGCCACAAGCGCATCCAACCGCCTGGCGGCTGGCCGGCCATCGGCTCAGTGGTGTCGAAGCTGCAAGGACCGGTGGACAAGTCGGTGCCGCCGTTCGTTGGTCTCGCCCCCAAGGCGGGCCATCCTCCCTACGGCTCGCCCGGGTTGCCGGGCTGTCTCGGTGCGCCACAGGCGGCGTTCCGCCCTGCTGGTGAGGGCATGAGCGACCTCACGCTCAACGCGATTTCCTCGGATCGTTTCAACGACCGCAAGTCGCTCCTCAGCGCCTTCGACCATTTCCGCCGGGACACGGACAACAGCGGCGTGGTGGAGGGCCTGGACGCGTTTCACCAACGCGCGTTGGGCATGCTCACCTCCAGCAAGCTGGCCGAGGCACTCGATCTGTCGCAGGAGGACGCACGCACGCGCGAGCTGTATGGCAAGGGCTTTACCGCCAACTACGGCGACGGCGCGCCCCGCAACCTGGAACAGTTCCTCATGGCCCGCCGGCTGGTGGAGGCAGGCGCACGGGTGGTGACGCTCAACTTCGGCCGCTGGGATTTCCACTCGGACAACTTCCGGGAGGCGAAGAACACCCACCTGCCCTACTTCGATCAAGGCATGGCCGCATTGGTGGAGGATTTGCACAACCGGGGGATGGACAAGGACGTGGCGGTGGTCGCGTGGGGCGAATTTGGCCGCACTCCGATCATCAACAAAGACGCCGGCCGCGACCACTGGCCTCAAGTGGGCTGCGGGGTGCTGGCGGGCGGCGGCTTCCGCACGGGCCAGATTATCGGGGCCACGGACCGGCTCGGCGGCGAAATCGCCGAACGCGGAGTCCACTTCGGCGAGGTGTTCGCCTCGCTCTACCACCATCTCGGACTCGACCCGCATCAAACCAATTTCACCGACCTCTCCGGACGCCCGCATCCCCTCGTGGACTACAAGCACGAGATCATGAAGGAACTGATTTGAGGTGCGATTGAGCAGCGGGTTGCCAAATCGTATCTTGACCCTTCCCTTCTGTTCGTTAGCTTCGGCCAGTCAACCCGATGAATTTATGAGCACTGAAAACAACCCCATTGGCTCCGGCGCGTCGCGTCGCGAGTTCCTCAAATCCGCCACTGCTGCCACCGCCGCAGTCGCCGCCACTGGCATCATCAAGACGCCGGTCTATGGCCAGAACCAAGCGCCGTCCGCAAACGTCGCGGGCGCGAACAACCGCATTTCCATCGGCCACATCGGCGTGGGCGGCCAAGGCATGGCGCACGTCAGCCAGATGAAGCCCAAGCACGGCGACAACAACACCCAGTCCATCGCCGTCTGCGACGTGTCGAAATACCGGCAGGACTTTGCCAAAGGCAAGATTCTCGACGGAAATGCCGCCGGCAAGGTGGATACCTACGGCGACTACCGGAAGCTACTGGAGCGGAAGGACATCGACGCCATCGTCTGCGCGACCGTTGACCATTGGCACACGAAGATCTCCGTGGACGCCCTCAACGCCGGCAAGCACGTGTATGTGGAGAAGCCGATGACCCGCTACCTGAGCGAGGCGTTCGAGATTTACGATGCGGTGAAGAAGACCGGGAAAATCCTGCAAGTTGGCTCGCAGGGCTGCTCCGACCAGAAGTGGCACGAGGCCGCCCGGCTCATCCAGTCCGGCAAGATCGGGCCCATCGTCATGTCGCAGGGCTCCTACATGCGCAACAGCCCCAAGGGCGAGTGGAACTACACCATCCAGAACTGGTGCACCGAGACCGACACGGATTGGAAGATGTGGATGGGACCGGTGAAGAAGCAAATCCCCTTCAACGCCGATCACTACTTCCGCTGGCGCAAATACTATCCCTACTGCGCCGGCCTGCTGGGCGACCTCTTCCCCCACAAGCTGCATCCCTACATGCTCGCCACCGGCAATCCCGAGTTTCCAACGCGCGTGGCCTGTGTAGGCAGCAAGAAATTCAACACGGACAAGAACACGCCCAACACCCCGGCGCGCGACGTGCCCGAGATCGTCCAGCTCATCGCCGAATTCCCCAGCGGCTATGTGATGCACGTCACCAGCAGCACGGTGAACGAGATCGGCACGCAGGAAATGATCCGCGGCCACAAGGCCACGCTGACCATGGCGGGCAACAAGGTTGAACTGACCCCGGGCCGTCCGTTCACCGAGGAAATCGATCCTTACACCAGCCCGGCGTTCCCGGGTGAGAACCTGCCGAACCACCACAAAAACTGGTTCGACAGCATCCGCGCCAACAAGCAGCCCAACGCGGGCATCGACCTCGCCGTCAAGGTGCAGACCGTCATCTCGCTCGCGGAAATGTCCGAGCGCCTGAGCATCATGTGCAGCTTCGACCCCGTGACGCGCAAGGTCACGGATGGCTCCGGCAAGGAAGTCAAGGCGCTCACCTACGGCAGCCTGCCGCTCTCCTGAACTGCGTCTGGTCCGATGAACTTGGAGCCGGGCTTCGTGGCGTGCCGCGAAGCCCGGCTTTGTTTTTCAGCAGGACGGAGTGATGGAAAATTAGCGGGCTGCGACGATGTGGATTCCATCTCTCCCTCAGACTTCCGGCCCTCGTCATGACCACCGTCACACTCGCCCGGCAGGCGATGGCCACGCGGTTTGAACTCGTCCTGCACGGCAGCGACGAATCGGTCCTGCGCGCGGCAGGCGAGGAAGCGCTCGACGAAATCGCCCGGGTGGAAGACGAGCTGAGTTACTTCCGCCCGACCAGCCAGGTTTTCCGAATCAATCAGGAGGCCGCGCACGGGCCCGTCCGCGTCGCTCCCCGGCTTTTCCGGCTGCTGCAACAAGCCCGGCAGCTCTGGGCGGAATCTGGGAACACCTTCGACATCACCGTCGCCCCGCTGATGCGTTGCTGGGGCCTCTACACGCGGGAAGGTCGCGTGCCGGAACCCGGAGAACTCGCGGCGGCACGCGCCAAAACCGGGATGAACCTCGTGGACCTGGACGATGCCAGATCCACCGTGCGCTTCACGCGTGAGGGGGTGCAGCTTGATCTTGGCTCCATCGGCAAGGGCTACGCCGTCGAACGGGCGGGCGAACTGCTGCGCGAAGCCGGCGTGACCAGCGCCCTGCTGCATGGCGGCACCAGCACCGTGCTGGCGATCGGAACGCCGCCGGACAAGGACGGATGGACGATTGCCCTCGAACATCCGGCCAATGTCAAAGGCTCACAGGAGCACACCGGAGTGCTGGTGCTGCCGTTGGCGAAGGTGAGTCTGCGCGACGAATCGCTCTCCGTTTCCGCCGTCTGGGGCAAATCCTTCACCGCTGCCGACCGGAGCTACGGACACGTGATTGATCCGCGCACCGGCCAGCCGACGGAGGGCGCCCTGCTCTCAGCCGTCGTGCTGCCCTCCGCCACGGAGAGTGACGCGCTCTCCACCATGCTGCTCACGCTTGGCCCGGAAGGCTTTGAGCAAGTGCTGCGGCTGCGGCCGGGCATGCGCGCCCTGGTGGCAGGCAGTGGCACCGGAGAACTACTGCTGCGCATCCAGGCACAGGGGTTTGATCTGCCTCCGCGCTGAACAGGCCCAAAGCAACGCGCCCACTCCAAAACAAAACGCCGGCACAAGGCCGGCGCTTTGCAGATGAATTCAAGCCGCAAGCTCTCGCCTACGCAGTGACGAGCGGTGCCCCGGCCGGCGGCGGACGCAGGCCGAGTTCCTCGGTGTCGATGAAGCCCTGCAACTGCCGCAGACGCGTCGGATGGCGCATCTTGCGCAGCGCCTTGGCCTCGATCTGGCGGATGCGCTCGCGGGTGACCTTGAACTGCTTGCCGACTTCTTCGAGCGTGCGGCTGTAGCCATCGGCCAGGCCAAAACGGAGTTCGAGCACCTTGCGCTCGCGCTCGGTAAGCGAGTCGAGCACGTCGGCCAGCTTGTCCTTGAGCAGGCTGTAGCTGGTCATGTCGGAGGGGTTCTCCGCGCTCTTGTCCTCGATGAAGTCGCCGAAGTTCGTATCCTCGCTGTCGCCGACCGGGGACTGCAAGCTGATGGGCTGCTGGGCCATCTTCATGATGGCGCGCACGCGCTCGACGGGCATCTGCATCTCGTCGGCGATTTCCTCCGGCGTCGCCTCGCGGCCGAAGTCCTGCACGAGCTGCTTCTGCACGCGCATGAGCTTGTTGATCGTCTCGATCATGTGCACCGGGATGCGGATGGTGCGGGCCTGATCGGCGATGGAGCGGGTGATGGCCTGACGGATCCACCAAGTGGCGTAGGTCGAGAACTTGTAGCCGCGGCGATACTCGAACTTCTCGACCGCCTTCATGAGGCCCATGTTGCCCTCCTGAATCAGGTCGAGGAACGAGAGGCCGCGGTTGGTGTATTTCTTGGCGATGGAGATGACGAGACGCAGGTTGGCTTCGACCATTTCCGTCTTGGCCTGGAGGGCCTTCGCGGAGAAGTGCAGCAACTGCTTGTAGGCATTGAGGTAGTCCGCGTAGGGCATGCGGACGAACTCCTCCAGCGCCTTGATCTTCTTGCGCTCGCCGTCCGCAATGACCTGCGTCTGGGGGGATTTGCGGTGGGACTCGACTTCCTCGATCGTCCGCAGGCTCACCTGGATCTTGTCGTGGATGTTCTCCGCCACCAGTGACATTTCCTCGATGACCTTCTGCTTGTAGAAGAACTTGGGAAAGGAGCGCTGGAGCTTCTCGTCCGCCTTAATGAACGCAGCGTGCTCCTTGTCCTTCTTGGCCTTGTTGGGTGCGCCCTGCCAGTTGGAGTAGCAGCCATCCACGGTTTGATCCACGCCGCGCACTTCCTTGACCAGCTTGCGGAGGGACTTGAGGTGGTTGTCGCGGCTTTCGATCTTCTTGTCGATGATCACGCGATCGAAGCGCTCCTTGGGCGGCTCGGAAATGAGCTTTTCAGCCAGCGCGATGTGCTCCTTGCCGGCGAAACCGAAGCTGTAAATGATGCGCTTGACCTCGTTCTCGGCGTCCTCGATGCGCTTGGAAATCTCGACTTCCTGCTCGCGGGTCAGCAACTGCACCTGCCCCATCTGCTTCAAATACATGCGGACGGGATCGTCCAAGATGTCCAGGCGGTTCTTGTCCTCCGGCTCCTCCTCCGGCTCGGGCTGTTTGACCCGATCCACTTCCGCCTGATCGACGATCTCGATCTCCAGGTTGCGGAGCTTGCTGTAGATCTCGTCCAAGTCATCCGGCGTTACGATGCTGTCGGGCAGTGTGTCATTGATGTCGCCGTAGGTCAGATAGCCCTGTTCCTGGGCCAGCCGCAGCAGCTCCTTGACCTTTTCGGTCAAATCCACGCCAGCGGAAGTGCGAATCGCCTCCGTGATCTGAGGCGCGCCAGCAGCGGCATCCCCGGCCGGGGCTGGTGCCCCGGGAAGGGTGGCAAGCGCGCTCTTGGCCTGGGCTGGGGCAGTGGTCGATGCCGCCACGATGTGGGCAGCGGAAATGACAGGAACCTTGGCGGCAGAAACGGCTTCGGCTTTGGCTGGGGTTGGCTTGGTCGGAGCGGGAGACGCTTTCGCGGCGGGCTTGATCTTGGCCTGTTTGGGGGCGGGCTTGGAAGCCTTTGTCTTTGGCATAAAGTCGATCCGGTGCGCTCCGGCTATCCGGCCGGAAAAGAGCCGCCGAATATGGTTACTGCCCCCTTGGTAGTCAAGGGGAGAGATACTTCTCATGCGCTGCTCCGGACATCCACGCTTCCAGCCGCTCTTTGCACGCGCGGGCACACGCACCGAAATGACTGGCCGGACAACGGGCCGGCCGTCAATTATGTCGATGCTCCGCTGTAACCCCGGCCATCGCGGCCGCGCTGCGCTGGAGCCGTGATGTCTGAAGAGTTCGAACAGTCCGTAGCCGTCGAGGATGATTCCGCCACGTTCCGCCTGCTGCGGCGGCCGGCCGGGGCTGGCTTGTCTGCGGACCTGACGGCCCAACTGCAACTGGCTGAATCAGACCTGTTGAGCCATCACGCCGCAATCCTCGTCGTGGACGACGAGCCAGCCATGCGGCATGTGATGACGCTAACCCTAAAAGCGCTCGGTTACCACAATCTGGCCGACGCCGCAGATGGGGGTGGTGCTCTGCAGTTGCTGCGTGAGCGGGAGTTTGATCTGCTCATCACCGACCTGCACATGCCCGGGATGGACGGCCTCACCCTGCTCGCCGAGATCAAGAACGACCCCTTCATGCGTCATCTGCCGGTGATAATTGCCTCAGGCATGAATGAATTGGAATCCGTCGCCCGCTGCATTGAAATCGGGGCGGAGGACTATCTCCCGAAGCCCGTTAACACGGTGATCCTCCGGGCACGCGTCACCGCGTCGCTGGAACGCAAGCGCCTGCGCGATCTCGATCGCCTTCGCCTGTTGGACTTGCAGCAAGAGAAGCATTTGCTGGAACTTGAAAAAGAGAAGTCTGAGCGCCTGCTGTTGAACATCCTGCCCGAACCGATTGCGGAGCGGCTTAAGCAAGGTGAGCGCACCATTGCCGAGCGCCATGCCGAGGTGACCGTGCTCTTCGCAGACATCGTGAATTTCACCGTCCTGGCCAGCAATACAGAACCTGAGACGTTGGTTGCCCTCCTAAACGATCTCTTCAGCCGTTTCGACCGTCTCGCGGAATTCCATGGGGTCGAAAAGATCAAAACCATTGGTGACTGTTACCTCGCCGTGGGAGGCCTGCCTGTGGCGCATCCAGACCATGCGGAAAAGGTGGCCCATCTGGCGCTGGAGATGCTTGCCGTCGTGGCTCAGATCAACACCGAGCATGGCACCCAGCTTGAGGTGCGCGTCGGCCTGAATTCAGGCCCCGTGATCGCGGGCGTCATCGGACGGAGAAAATTCACCTACGACCTGTGGGGTGAGGCGGTGAATCTGGCGAGCCGCATCCAATCGTCCGGACTGCCCAACCATGTGAACGTCTCGGCCGGAACTCACGATCGCCTGCGGGGCCGGTTCACGTTTGTGGAGCGCGGCAGCATCACATGCAAGGGCGTGGGGGAGGTCCGCACCTATATCCTACTCGGCAAGCAACGTTGACGGCCCGTCGGTTTGGTCCGGCCTAGGCCACGATGTTGCGCACCACGTTCCCGTAAACATCGGTCAACCGGAAATCCCGTCCATTGTGGCGGAAAGTCAGCTTCTCGTGATCGAACCCCAGCAGATGCAGAATCGTCGCGTGCAAGTCGTGGATGTGGACCTTGTCCTCCACTGCGGAGCCACCCAGTTCATCCGTCTGACCGTGCGACACGCCGCCTTTCACCCCGCCCCCAGCCAGCACCACGCTCATGGCCTTGGCATTGTGGTTGCGGCCCGGGTTGCCCATGGCGTTGCCATCCGCCGCCGGAGTGCGGCCGAACTCGCCGCCCCAGATCACCAACGTCTCGTCCAGCATCCCGCGCTGGGCCAGGTCGGTGAGCAGCGCGGCGAAGGGCTTGTCGATTGCCCCGGCGGTGTTGCGCATCGCGGTGGCCATGTTGTTATGATGGTCCCAGCCGCCGTGCCAGGCCTGCACGAACCGGACGCCCTTTTGCAGGAGCCGCCGCGCGATCAGCATCTGCCGCCCCTGCGCGGTGTTTGTGCCGTATAGGTCATGCATGGTCTGCGGCTCCTTGCGCAGGTCGAAGGCATCCACGGCCTCCATCTGCATCTGGAAGGCGAGTTCATAAGCCTGCAACCGGGCTTCCAACTGCCCGTCCTTGCGGAGCTTTTGCGCGTGCACCTCGTTGAGTTGGTGAAGCAGATCGAGCTGCCGGCGTTGCTCAGGCAGGGAGACGAACTGGTTGCGGATATTCTCAATCAGCTCCTCGGGCCGGTTGCGGGTGGAGTTGACCGCAGTGCCTTGGAAGGCCCCGGGCAGGAAGGCCGAACGCAGGTTCTGCGCATCCACGTTCCCCGGCGACAGCGCCACAAAGCCGGGCAGGCTCTGGTTCTCGCTCCCCAAGCCGTAGAGCACCCAGGCCCCCACGCTGGGACGCACGAAGCGCAGCGAGCCGGTGTTCATGAAAACCGTCGCCTGGTCGTGCGCCGGAATGTCCGTGTAGGTGGAGCGGATCACCGCTAGTCGATCCGCGTGCTGGCTCAACGCAGGCCAGACCTCGCTGATGGCCAGACCGGACCTGCCTTGCTTGGGAAACTGAAACGGCGAGGCAAAGCCCGTGCCACCGTTTGGCAGCGATTTGCCGTCAAACTTGGCCAGCTCCGGCTTGGGATCCCAAGTATCGAGGTGCGAAGGCGCGCCTTGGGCGAAAATGTGAATCACGCGCTTTGCCTTGGCCGGGAAATGCGGCTTCTTGGGGGCCAGCGGGGAATTGGCGTTGATCTCGGCCGCTTGTCCGGGCAGGGCCGGCAGCGTTCCCAACGCAGCCAGCGCCGCAAGACTCAAGCCGCCAAAACCCAGTCCCGAGCGCGCCAGCATCTCGCGGCGGGATAACAATCGATCTTCCACGGTGGGAGCGGTGCAGAGGCCGTTGGTTTTCATGGTGCCGTTAAGTGAAGATTTTGTCGCGCAAACTGCTTCAAGCTCTGCAAGTTCGCAACCAATGGAATTCCCGATGAACGAAACACCGGTCACCGGTGCCGGGTTCAGAACCCCGGCCAACTCGGAACTTCGCGCACCCACCCAGAGCTTGGCCCGAGTAGAGACGAAATTAC
>CAIPBN010000042.1 GCA_903863315.1 uncultured Verrucomicrobiota bacterium
AGGAAGGCGCAGGTGACAGCAAGGAAAGTTTTCATGCGACTTGACGGGGAATTTAACCACAGAGACGCGATGAACACAGAGGGGCAACTTGCAGGTTGCAGGTGCTTGTTACTCTCTGTGTTCATCGCGTCTCTGTGGTTCAAAATCGGATTCATCTCACTTCTTCGCCTCCGCTTGCTTCACCGGCGGCGGTTCCGGCGGCAGGACTTTCACGGCGAAGTCCAAGTCACGGCTCTTCACGGTGGCGGCGGCGAAGGGCTTGCCGGTGGCGGACAATTTGAGGCCGGTGAAATCACCTGCCTTGAAGCCCGCCGGGAACTTCAGCGCGAACTTGAACTCGGTCGCGCCTTCCTTCACCACGACCGGCGCGGGGGCAGTCACTCCGGCGGGAAGGCCCGTGAGGGTCACGGTCACTTCGCCTTTCGCGCCGCCGAGCCGCTCCACGTTTCCGACCAAGTCCAGCGTCGCACTGGTTTTGGCGTCGAGTTTCACGGGGGCGAGTGCGGCGAGCTTCAGGGCGAGCGGGTTCAGCAACGGGAAGTCGCGCACGGGCGTGTAGGCCAAGGCGGTCACGGTGCGGCGGTCGCGCTTGAGCAGCTCGGCCTTGAAGGCGAGCTGGTGCGGCAGGTCGGCCAGTTCGCCCGGCACGACCAGCGCGAACTCGACGCTGTTCGTCGCCTTCTGCGACGCGTCGAGCGCGGCCTGCTTCGCGGTGGCGAGCGCGGTTTCGGCGGCCTGGACTTTCTTGGCGGCGTTGGCTTTGGCGGCATCGTCCTTGGCAGCGGCTAGTTCCTTTTGCGCGGCGGCGAGGGCGTTGGTCGCTGGGGCGATGGCGTCGAAGGCGGCCTGCGCTTTCTTGTCTTCCTCGATGAGCACGGCCTTCTCCTCGCGCAGCACCCGGGCGGGGTCCACGGCGTTGTTCAGGAACAGGCGTGCCTGACTGGTGAGCAGCGTGAGGCGCACGGGGCCGTCGTGGCCGAGCGGGCGGGTGCAGGTCACGGGCAAGGTCAGCTTGCCGCCGAGTGGGATCACGTTGGTGGCGGCGTCCTTGCCCCACGCGACGGAGAACTCGATTTCGGATTTCGCTGCACCGGCCAAGGCAAGGTCGTTCTCCAGCCATGGCTGGAACTTGCCGAGGCTCGCGCTCTCGCTGCGCGCCAGCACATCGTGGTTCTTCGCCTTGCCGTGCAGGGTGGTGATGAGCGGGGGCAGCGGCTGGTCGCCGGACAGCAGCGTAAGCAGCGTGGCGGTGGCTTTCGCGGGGATGGTCTGGCCGGAGAGTTTCACGCCGCCGGGCAACGCGTCGAAGGCGAGTTCGATGGGGCCGTCGTAGCCTTCGCGCTTCGCTTCGACCTTGAAGACGGACGCGCGGCCGGTGGGCAGCGTCTGGCTGTCTTCGAGGGCGAGGAGGGTGAAGCCGGCGGTGTTCGTGGACTTGAGCGTGGCCTGCAAGCGGTAGAGGCAGCGCGGGCCGCCGTTGGCGTTCACGTCGCGCACGACGGCGACAAGGTTGGTCACGTCCTTCGGCACCTTGTAGGTCAGGCGCGGGTCGGGGCGGTTGGTGAAGTCGTCGTTGAGGGCGAGACGAGCGCCCTTGAGGTCGCGCAGTTCGAGTTCGGCATCAATTGGCGAACCGAGGGAATCGGCGAAGACCGCGATGTCCACCTCGGACTCGGGCGTGACGGTGAGCGTGTAGGCGTCGGCCTCGCCGGCTTGGCTGAGACGGCCATTCACGGCGACGGGCAGCGCGGGCAAGGCCTGGGGCGCGGTGCCGGTGCGGTTCTCGACCAGTTCGGGCAGATCGCTCAACCATACGACGGCTTGCGGGCCGCTGGCGGATTTGGCATCGGCCCACGGGGCGGGGACGGCGACGGCGCTGCCCAGCGCGGGCAGGCTGACGGTGCGCGACTCGCCCGCGCGCCCGACCAACTGCACCTCAGCAGACGCGCCGCGCTGGACGGTGGCGGGGAACGCGAGGTCGGCATAGGTCCACTGGCCGAGCTTGAGGCGGAAGTAATTCGAGTTGCCGGGCGCGGCGAACTGGAGGTCGTGCAGTTGCAGGCGATACTCGCCGTCGGCGGGGAGCTTGAGTTCGAGGCGGGTGTCGCCGCGCAGGGCGAGCAGCGGCTGGCTCCATTTCAAGAGCGTGTTGCCGGGGCCGTGGAGCTTGAGGACGGGGCGAAGCTTGCCGTCGAGCCGCTGGGCTTCGACTTCGCAGATGAGTTCCTGGCCCGCCTTGCCGGGGAAGGTGATTTCACGCACCTGGCTGCCGGAGATCGTGCCGTGCAGGGCGACGGGGAGCGCCTCCACTTTGTCGGCGAAGGGCTTCTGCGGGAGGTGGTCGGTGGCGAGCACGCCCTTGGCGGAGACGCCGTGGTCGGTGACGAGCCACCAGTTGTGCAGGCCGGGCGACACGCCGGGGGCCAGTTCGATGTCGAGGGTGATGCGATCGGGCTTCGCGCCGTCCTTGAGCGATTGCCTGGCGATGCGCGCGGTGGAGAGCAGGCGGGGGTTCGGCAGGAGGTCGGTGCCAGTGAGAACGAGGGTGGTGGAATGGGCGATCTGGAGGCCGCGGACATCAATGGTAGTGACGGTGGGCGGGGCGGCGGAGAGGAAGAAGATAGAGGATAGAAAAGCGGAGAAGATAGAAAGGAACTGGAGCGGTGCGGTGTTTTTTTGCGCGGTAGGGAGAGCGCGTCCGATTGGCAAGGACAGTTCCTCATGCCCAGCGCCGTGCTTCCCCATGATTTTGTGCGCCATGATTCTGTGGGCACTCCGGCGGAGGGCAGCGGGAGACAAAATCATTGGGCACAGAATCATGCGAGAGGGGCGGTGGATCATTCCTTGGCCCAGATGACTTTGCCGGTGTCGAGGTCGTAAACACCGACCACGACGCGGACGTGCTTGGCGAGTTCGCCGAGCTTGGCTTCGCGACGGATTTTGGCGGCGACCTGCTGGGCGTTCTCCTTGACGGTGAGGGCGAGGAGGTCACCCGGTTTTCCTTTGGTGGCTTTGACGGCGGGCTGGATGTCGCGCACGAGGGAGTTGATGCTGCCCGGTGCGGTGGCGGTGGTCAGGGCGGCTTGGACCGCGCCGCAGCGTTCGTGGCCGAGCACGACAATCAGGCGGGTGCCCAGGTGCGCGACGGCGTATTCGATGCTGCCCAAGGCGTGCTCGCCCGCGAGATTGGCGGCGACGCGGACGACAAACAAATCGCCGACATGCTGGTCGAAGACCAGTTCCGGCGCGGTGCGCGAGTCCGCGCAGCCGACGACGATGGCAAAGGGGTGCTGGGTCTGGGCGGTCTCGGCCCGCCGGACGGCTTCGGATTTGCCGTCGGGGGTTTTGCTGCTGACGAAGCGCTGGTTGCCGGCCTGGAGGATGGCCAGGGCGGCGTCCGGGCTGACGGACTTGACCGGCTCGGCGGCGAAGAGAGCGGGGGTGGCGGCCAGGCAGGCGAGGAGGATGCGGGGCAGATTCATTGGTTCAGGATAGCGGCGGATTCAATGGGGCGTAGCTTGCGATCACACTTGTCAGCCTCGTGCATATCACATCTCTGGGAAGCCGCGAAACACCCCGCTTTCATCAACGGCATTCGCGAACTCTTCAAAGCCCATGTTTGCAATCGAGAGATTGTTTTCTATGGAAGAGACGTGCATGGCGAGTGCGCGAAACTCGCGCCCCCGCTCTTCGAACAAATCCACGACTAACAGCGGGTGGTCAGCCCGTGTGACTGCCAAGTTGTCAGCAACTACCATGAAGCTGTGCGGATAATCCTCAGGAAGCGCCGCCATCAACTGCTCCACGCTTGCGCCGCCATTCTCGCGGTCATCGAGGAACTCCATTCCGAATATAAAGGGGTCAGCGGGCTCCTGCACTACTGCGGTGAGGCTTTCCCAAGCAGCTTGGTCTGAAAAATCCGTGCGGATTATCAGTGCGGTTTCTGTAACTGGAATGCTCTTCATGGAATTACGCTGGCACGATGCTGCCTAACAATTAAGCCAGTGCGTTCACGCAGCGCTTCCACCACCTCACGAAAACAGCTCCCTAATCGGCTCCGCCTCGATGAAGCGTATCGGCCTTCCGCCCGGTCCCGGCAGCATCGTGGTTTCCAAATCTATGCCCATGGCCTGGTAGATGGAGGCGACGACTTGCGGGGGGGTGACGGGGCGGTCGTGCGGGGCGGCGCCGATCTTGTCCGAGGAGCCGATGACGCGGCCGCCACGGATGGGACCGCCGGCGAGGAAGTTCGTCCAGACCGAGGGATAGTGGTCGCGACCACCGCGGGCGTTGAGCTTGGGCGTGCGGCCGAATTCGCTGATGACGGCGATGACGGTTTCCTCGAGCAGGCCGCGCTGCTGGAGATCTTCGAGGAGCGCGGTGAAGGCGAGGTCGAACTGCGGGCAGAGGACGTGCTCGTAGTCGGCGTAGGTGTTGTTGAGGCTGCCGCCGTCGGCGTGCATGTCCCAGCAGGAGATGCCGAAGACGGTGTCGAACTGGTTCACGGTGACGAAGCGCGAGCCGCGCTCGATGAGGCGGCGGGCCATGAGGCAGCTTTGGCCGAAGGTGTTCCGCCCGTAGCGGTCGCGGAGCTTCGCCGGCTCTTCGTTGAGGTCGAAGGCCTTCTTCGTGGTCGGGTTGGTGAGGAGGTTGAAGGCGCGGGCGTAGGCGGTGTCGCGCTCCAGCGTGCTGCTGGTCTCGACCTGGCGCTGCACCTCGTCAATCTCCGTGAGCAGCTTGCGCCGGGCCTCGACGCGGAACTCGGTCTGGCCCTTGGGCGGTTCGAGGTCGGCGACCTTGAAGTCCGCGCGCGCGGGGTCACTGCCGAGGAAGAAGGGCGCGTGGGCGCTGCCGAGGAAGGCGCTCTCCTGGCCGTGCGGCGTGGAGGTGCCGGTGTTGCCGATGCCCACGGGCAGCACGATGGAGGCGGGGAGGTCGCCCTTGGGACCGAAGACGCGCGAGATGACGGAACCCATGAAGGGCTGCTTGTTCGCGGCGTTGAAGTCGTGGCCGGTCATCATCCAGCGCTGGCCGTTTTCGTGCGAGGAACCGGTGTTGTAATGGAGGCTGCGGATGAGCGCGACCTTGTCCATGACCTTGGCCATGCGCGGGAAGTGCTCGCAGATTTGCACGCCGGGCACGCTGGTGGAGATGGGCTTGAACTTGCCGCGCACGTCCTCGGGAGCGTCGGGCTTCATGTCCCAGGTGTCGTGCTGGCCGGGCGAACCGACGAGGAAGAGGGTGATGCAGTTGCGAATCTTGGCCTTCTTCTCGTCCACCGCGCCGGCGGCGTTGAGCTTGTAGAAGTTGGCCAGCGTCATGCCGGTCATGGCGGCCGCGCCGAGCTGGAGGAAGCTGCGGCGGTTGGTGCCGGAGCAGAGGGGGATGTATTCGTTGCCGATGTGCAGCATGGCGGGGTGGGGTTAAACCGTGTAGGTGACCGGCTCGGAGATGTCCACGTATTTGCTGGTGGTGAACTTGCCGTCCTTGTCCTTCGCGTAGCCCACGTAGTGGAACTGCTGGAGGACGATTTCGTATTTGCCGGGCGCGGCGTCCGCGTGCTCGAAGACCGGCTCGGGTCCGGCGGTCACGGCGGCGATTTCCTTGCCGTCGCGGCTGATCTTCCACTGGAGGCGCGTGCCCCAATGGTTGGTGATTTCACTGCGCGTGACCTTGCGGCCGTCGAGGCGGAGGGAGGCAGAGGGCTTGCCTTCGAGTTTCTGATCCATAGATGAGTGTAGTCCAGACGGCTGACTGCGGCCGGTTCTTCGAGCCGTTGTGTGGTCGGGGAAGCTGGATCGTTGGGCGGGTTCAGCCGGAGGTCAACGCGTTGAGCGCCCCGGACTTGATCTCCCAGCGGTGCAGGTCGCGGCCGAGTTCGCGCGGCCAGCTCTCCTCCGTGCAGGTCATGAAGACTTGTCCGCGCGCGTGATGTGATCGCTCCAGCAAGGGCAGGAGTCCGGCGCGGCGTTGCGCGTCCAGTTCGCCCATCACGTCATCGATCAGGAGCACGGGCGGCGAGCCGAGTATGCCGGTGAGATATTCGGCCTGGGCCATCTTCAGCGCCACGGCCAGCGTGCGCTTCTGCCCTTCGCTGCCAAACTGCGCGGCGGAGCGCTCATTGAGCAGGAGCGCCAGCTCGTCGCGATGCGGTCCCACCAGCGTGGAGCGGTAAACACGTTCCCGGTCGCGGGCCCGCGCGAGTTCCACGGCGAAGTCGGTCTTCACGCTGGGCTGGTATTCCAGGCGCAGCTCTTCCGCATCGTGCGAAATGCGCCGATAGGCCAGCCGTGCCAGCGGCGAGATGCGGGGGAGCAGTTCGCGGCGCGCGGCGGTGAGCTGGCTGCCGACGCTGACCAGCTCCTGCGAGAAGCTGTCCAGCAGCGCGGGATCGGGCGCGCGCTGTTTCAGGAGCGAGTTGCGCGAGCGCAGCGCCAGCGCGTAACGCTGAAGCAACGGGAGGTAGGCGGGTTGCGTCTGGGCCAGCAGGAGATCCAGGAAGCGCCGGCGGGTGCGGGCGGTGCCCTTGACCAGTTGCAGATCCTCCGTGCAAAAAACCACGGCCCGCAAGGTGCCCAGATAGTCCGTGAGCCGGCGCACTGGCTGGTTGTCGAGCGACAGCTTCCGCTCCGTGGTGGACCAATACATCTTCACCTCGTGAGTGGTCTGGCTTACGACGGACGCGCCCACGAAATAGCCTTTGGCCCCGTGCCGGACCATTTGTGCGCTGCCCACGCCGCGGAAGGAACGCAAGGTGGCCAGCAGGTAAATGGCTTCGAGGATGTTGGTCTTGCCCTGTGCATTGGCTCCCAGCAACAACTGGAAGCCCGGACCAAAGCTCGCGTCCAGCCGCGGGTAATTGCGGAAGTCGCGGAGCCTGAGGTGGGCCAGATGCACGCGCGAAAACTAGTGTAGTGTCCCACAAATAGCTACACACTCCCCGAGGGCTTGGAGCGGCCGCGTTGGGTGGGAGCGGTGCATCCGGGTTTCCCCTGTTCGAGACG
>CAIPBN010000043.1 GCA_903863315.1 uncultured Verrucomicrobiota bacterium
CCCGCCGCGTTCGAGATAGCGGCGCAGGCCCTCGATTTCCTTGGAGGTCAGCTCGAAGTCGTAGTGCCCGGTCATGAAGAGCAGCGGGTAATTGCCGAGTTGCGGGTCGTCGAGCGCGATGCGGTGGGGCGCGTAGTCCACGTCAATCTTCGTGTTGTCGTTGAGGCCGATGGCGACGCTGTTTTGCAGGCCGGGATGCAGGTCCCAGCTCCCGCGATACATCACGGTGGCGTGGCGGAAGACGTCGCCGGGGCGGGACTGGCCGTCGTAGAGCGGGAACTGCTGCGCGAGGAAGCGGCCATACTCGGTGCTGCCGAGGACGTAGGCGACGAGGTTCACGCCCAGCCGCCACGCGGTCTCGCCGGTGATGTGCTTGCCGGCGGGATGATACTTGGCGCTGCTCCACGCCGCGCCGAGGCCGGTGGGCACGAGCAGCACGGCGGCGCGCGTGCCGATGTCCATGGAGTAAATCTCGGGCGGCTGCTGGAACTGCACGCCGTTGACGAGCGTCATCACCTGCTGGATGCGATAGCGGGAGTTGAAGACCGGGTGGTCGAGTGGCAGCCGCATGAATTGCTTTTGCGGAAAGACCTTTCGCATCTCGCGCGCGACGGCGAGGGAGAATTCGTCCATGCCGCGCGCAGCGTTGAAGAGGATGGTGCCGCCAGCGGTGAGGAACTTGCGGAGGTTCTCGACCTCGGCGGGCGTCAGCGTGAAATCGTAGTCGCCCGTCATGTAGAGAATCGGGATGTCCACGGGGTCGAAGCCGGAGCTGGCGAGCGGCTTGGTGGCGTATTGGTAGTTGTTCCCGTCGGCGAGGCGGTCGTTGCTGGCGACGATGAGCTTCTGCGCGTCGCCGGGGTAGCTCTGCCATTGCTCGAAGATTTGCACCGTGCCGTCGGGGTGGACGTATTTGAGCTTCTCGCCGTATTCCACCTTATACATGACGGTGAGCGTGGTGGGCGGGGGCGGCGTGCGCTCCTGCGTCTTGCGCATCGTGGGGCCAGGGTCGGGGATGACGTCGGTCTCCTCGCCGCCGGTCTGGGTCTTGGGCGGGGCCTTGGCGGGCGCAGGCGGCTTGCCCTCGGCGGGCGGGAAGAGAACCTGGCGCTGGGCGTGGGCGGGGAGAGCGAAGCACGCGAGCAGTGCGAAGAGGAGGCAAGCGAAGGCGGCGCGGTGCATACGGAGCGCGGACGCCCACGTCCGCAGCCTCTTGGACTGCGGCGGGAAGCGGAGCGCCACGCCGCTTTTTCCTCCTGCGGAGCGGTGCGGCATGGTGGGCTGTTCCGCTCCGCGGGAAGCCAAAGCGGTGTCGCCGCTGCGCTCTGCCACCGCAGTCCAAAAGCGCGTCGCCATGCCGCGCGCGGCAGGCAGATCAGGCTGCGGACGTGGGCGTCCGCGCTCCGGGGAGGGTGATTGCATCGGCGTGTTCGACGCGGCGGCGCCGGGCTTTATTGGTTCGCGGACTATCTTCATGGCAGCGGCAGCTCGATGGTCGGCTCCGGCGCATTCGGCTGCGGCCGATGCCAGGTGTGGCTGGGGGTGAGCTTGAGTGTCTTGAGCACCTTCGGGAGCGCGGTGGGCTGCGCGGCGGCCTTCGCGGCGACGGCTTGGGCGAGCTTCACGTTGGCCTCGGCGGCGGTCTTTTCGGCGGCGAGTTTGGCGGCCAGCTTGTCCGCAGCCGCGCGCGCTTCGGCGATGGCTTTGGTCTTAGCGGCAACTTCGGCAACGGCTTTGTCGGCGGCGAGTTTGCTGGCGGTGGCGGCCTTTTGTGCGAGGGCCGAGTCGGCGGCGGCTTTGGTCGCAATGGCGCGGGCTTCCATCCATTTGGCTTCGAAGGGGGCGCGTTCGGCCACGGCTTTGACGGGGATTTTTACGACGGCAGCGTGAGCGGTGAGGACGACTTTGGCTTTTTCAGCGGATTCGGCGGCGACTTTTTCGGCGGTGAGCTTGTCGTCTGCGGCGAGCTTCTGCGCGGCCAACAGGTTGGCAGCGGCTTGCTCGGCGGCGGCCTTCGCAGCAGTCCACGCGGCCTCGGCGGCGGCTTGGTCGGTGACGGCCTTGGCAGCGAGCTTGTCTGCGGCGGCGCGCGCGTCGGTGACGGCCTTCGCGGCCTTGGCGGACTCCGCGAGGTAGTATTCGGCGTCGAGCTTGAGGTCGGCGGTGGACTTCATCGCGCCGGGGAACTGCGTCGCCAACGTCCACACGCTCAAGCTGTATTCGGGCGCGGGCACGACCACGCCGTCCTCCTGCATGCGCCACGACTTCACGACGAGCGGCGTGAGCGTGTGCGGCAGCGCGGTCAGGCCGTCGGCGCGCACGGGCGCGGGCGAGTTGCGGATGTTCAAGTCCGTGGCTCCCGGCGCGAGCGGCTTCTCGGGATTTGTGGTGACAACCTCAACGTGCGTGTTGCGCGGGAAATCGCCTTTCACGCGCACCACGAGGAACTCCAGCGACTCCAGCGGCTCCTCGCCGCGCACAATCTTCGGCTTCGCGGACGATGGCGTGAGCGTGACTCGCTCGGGCGGGATGTTGCAGTTGAGCATCGTCAGCGAGCTGGCGACGAGGTGCAGCACCTTGTTGGTGACGGCGTTGGTCACGGTAATGCTGGTGAGCTGGACCTTGGCCGACGCGAGCGAAACGGCGGTCACGGAGCGGTCAATCAACGTGTCTTCCGCGCTGCCGGTCAGCGTGCGCAGGCTCATGCCGGTGTGGCAGTTGCGGAAAACATTTTGCTTCAGCATCGCGTTGCCGGTGTGCCACGAGACGCCCGCCGCGCAGTCTTCGACAACATTTCCACTCACGCTGCACTCGCCGGCGCTCAACGCGATGCCGATCGCGTAAGCGCCGTAGATACGGTTCTCGCGGATATCCGCGAGCTGGCACCCGCTCACGGACAGCGCGGAGGGCCGCACCATCGCCGCCTTCTGCGCGCGGAACTCGTTGCGCACGATGGCCGGCGTGTCGCAGTTCGCGAGGCTCAGGCGGCCGAAGGCGGTGAAGCGGTTGCCAATCACATTGCAACGCTCGTTGGGTTTGTCGCCGGTGTTGTCGATACCGGTGAGGCTCACTTGGACGTTGTCGAACTGCGCGTTTTGCAAATCCACCATCGTGCGCGCGACGGCGGTGAACTCGGCGGGCGGCGGGTTCTTCTCGCCCGGCGCGATGGGCGAAACGATGGCGACGTTGCGCTTGCCCTCCGGCAAGTTGGCCCGGCCGACGAGGAACAACGACCCGCCGCGCTGGAGCTTGAAGAGGCGCTCCGCCGAGTTGGTGGCCACGAGACGCAGCTCCATCGAGTCGGTCAGACCGGGCGCGTGCATCTTGATACTGCCGTAGGCCTCGACCAACCCGTCCACCGCGAGCACTCGACGGCCCTGGCCGGCCTGGAACGCGAGGTTGGAGTTCGCGTCGAGGAGCAACTGCTTGCAGGTGATTTTGTCGGAGTCATCGCGGTCGAAAACCACGGTGTCGCGTGCGGAAATGACGGCCTCGTCTTCCGCCGTTGGCACCGCGCCGCCCTTCCAAGTGGAAACATCGCTCCAGCGCCCGCCGCCCAGACCGTTGGAGTGGATTTCCTTGGCATGCAATGGGGCGGTGGACCACAGAGACGCGATGAACACAGAGAAAAACAGCCGGCGAAAAACCTCTGTGTTCATCGCGTCTCTGTGGTTCAACTCCGTGTCGGTTTGCCTGCGGTTAAGATTCATTGTTCCACCTCCTCGGCCTCGATGAAGCTGCGGAGCGAGTCGCTCTGGCGGTCGCTCACGGGCAGGATTTTCAGGCCGTCAATCTGCACAGTGCCAGTGATGTTGATAAGCTCCAGCTTCAGCAGAGCATCGGGCGCGAGCGGGGTCTTGATGCGCACGGCGGCCTTGCGCCACTGGCCGTAGGACGCGCGGTCCAGCGGGACGAGCACATGCGCGGTCGGGTTCGTGGCGGGGCCGTCGGCACCGGCATACATCCAGACGTTCATGTAGCAATATTGATACGGCTCCAGGCTCGTGTTGCCCTGCTTGCGATACCAGAACTCCACCCAGCACGCGCTGTCCGGCGGCACGTTGCGCAGGTCCTTCGTCATGCTGAAGCGCCCGCTCGCCACCGTCGGCCCGTCCATGCCGAGCATCGGCAGGAACGCCACGCGGTCGAAGCGCCCGGCAGTTTGCGCCTCGCCCGGCTCGAAGCCCGTGACATGGCCGCGAAACGTCCCGCTCGCGGCGGCAACCTCGTTCGTTCTCGCGGCCACCGCGCGCTCGGCGCGGGCCTTCACCACGTTGAACACCGGCGTGAGTTTGTGCTGCGTGAAGTAGTCGGGGAACGTCTCGCGCAATTTCTCGAACCAAGCCTGCGCGCTGGGGAAATCCTCCTGCCGCAGCGCGCAGTCGGCCAGTCCATGCATCGCGCGGTCGCGGAAGCCGGCCCATTGCCGCAGCTTCAGCAGCACTTCGTAGTGGCGGATGGCGTCCTCGTAGCGGCCCGCGAACCGGTCCGTCTCCGCGCGGAGGAACCGATACATCCCTTCCAGTTTCTGCTCGGGGAAATCCAGTTCCAGCCGCTCCAGCAACAGCCGCGTGCCGCGCACGTCACCGGTGCGGAGCTTCTGTTCCGTGATGCGCAGCAGCGCACCGCGCTGAATGGCTTCATTCTGGCCCGTCACGGCGAAGCGCTCGCCGCCGAGCGACTTCGCCAGCCGGTAGCGCTCGGCGGCTTGCACGAGGTCGCCGGCCTGCGTGAAGAGGTCGCCCCAGTGGATGGCTGCCTCGCGCACCGCCGGATGGCCGAGGCCGCGATGGTCCGTGATGATGCTCTCGTAGAGCTGCGCGGCCTTCTGGAACTCCTTCAGATAATTCCACTGCAAGTCCGCGCCCTTGAGCAGCACGGTGACGCGCAGGCTCGGCACTTTGCCGGCAACCTTGAGCGCCTCGTCCATCAGCGCCATCGCCTCCGCGCCGCGACCTTGCCGGGCTAGGGCTTCCATCAAGGTCGTTTGCAGCGCGACTCGCCGCTTCACATCGAGGTCGGCTTGGGCCAGCAAGTGCCGCGCGAGTCGCTCGACCAACGGCCAGCGGTTCGGCTGTTCGGAGACTAGCAGGAAGTCGAACGCCGAATTGAACCGCTGCGCGTCCCAGCCGCTCCAGTCATCGGCGGACAAGAGCGACACGGCGCGCTCCAGCGAGTGCGGGCTGGTCGGCGT
The DNA here is from genome assembly GCA_903863315.1 of uncultured Verrucomicrobiota bacterium. GTDB lineage: Bacteria > Verrucomicrobiota > Verrucomicrobiia > Limisphaerales > SXTU01 > SXTU01. The sequence goes on from CAIPBN010000043.1 coordinate 5,195, forward strand.
GGGCGCGGTCCAGACGTAGATGCGCTGCGTCACCGGTGGCGCGCCGCCGCCGGCGTTGAGCGTGACGCGATACTCGCCGGACTTGAAATAAGCGTGCGTCGGCGAGCGGCCAGTGCCGCGTGTGCCGTCGCCGAAGTCCCACTGAATCTTCGCCGGGTCTGGGCTGGTGCCGTGCGCCTCGAAGCGCGCGAGGTGCAAGGTGATGCCTGGCGTGCTCAAGGTGTCGTCCACGCCCCACGCGAACGTCATGGCCGGCGCGCCGTTCGCGCCCTCGATGCCCGCCGCCTCGGCACGCGTGGCTGGGGCGAACATCGCGGCGGGCACGGCGGCGGCGGCGAGCTTCTTGTTCGCCGTGTCGCGCTTGAGGTAGAGCGTGCAGTTCGCCACGGCGGCGGCGGGGCCGCAGACGTGATGCACCTCGAAGGGATGCACGCCCGCCGTCAGCTCCACCTCACGCCACGCCGTCACGGGAATGCGCGTGGTGAAGCGCGCCCCGCCGATCTGCTCGAAGACGCGGTTGGTGTTGATGAACAGAAACGCCGCGTTCTCCGCGCCGAGGTAAAATTTGTAAGCACCGTCCTCTGGGATGCGCAGGAAGCCCCGGTAGGACGCGGCGAAGTTGCGCACGTTGTCGGGCCGCGCGGGGTTCACGTTCTGCACCACCTGGTCCACGAAGGCGTTGCCGATGACCGCCGGGTTTTCCTTCAAGCTCCCGACCACGTCCGCCCAGCTCGCGAGCGACGTGCCGGTCCAGTTGCGGAACTCGACGGTGATTCCCTCGGGCAGCGGCGGAACGTTGGGGTGCGGCAGCTTCGGGTTGCCTGCGTAAGCCCAATAGACCGGGTCGTTCGTGTGGCGTGCGAACTGGATGAGCGTCTCGCCGTCGGGCTGATGGGAAAGCACGGCGACCGGCAATACCGTGCCATCCTGCCGCTGCACGCAGATGTCCGCGCCATCGGGCCGCAGCCAGCCCGCCGCCGGCAGTCGCGCGATGACGCTCTGCGTCTGGGCCTTCTCGTTCGTAAAATCACCGATGAGCCGCAGCGGAAAGCGCACGCGATAGCCCGGCACCCAGGCGGGCGCGGGCAAGTCCACGGCGACGGGAGCAGGAGCGCCCTTCGCAGCAGCCTTCACCGGCGCGGGCGCGGCGGCGTGAGTCAGGAGCGAAGCAGTGCAGCACAGCAGTGCGAGAATTCCGCGAACGAGAACGCGTGCGTTTGGACTGCGGTGGCAGAGCGCAGCGGCGACACCGCTTTCACTTCCCGCGGAGCGGTTGGTTGGTTGCGGCTGGACCGCTGCGCGGGACGCCAAAGCGGCGTGGCGCTGCGCTTCCCGCCGCAGTCCAAAACTTCGCGGGTTGGGTCGGAACGTGGTGTCAGTCCAGCCCTTACTCCGGTTCATACGTGACTCTGAGTTGCCATTGCTGCCGCCCGGCGTGGGTGGGCGAGGCGAGGATGCAGGGGCCGTCGAAGGTGAGCAGCCAGCCGCGGTTCGGAGCCGCGCCGCCGTGCCACAGCTCGACATCCTGCGTGACGTTCACGGTGACTTGCAACGCGCCGGGCTCGAACTTCCCGCTGCCGGTGGGCTTGGTCGCGCGGTCCACGGAGCGGCCGCGTGCGCCGGGCACGGACCACTCCAGTCGCTTCGGATGCACCATGCGGAACTGGTGGCAGACGCCGATGCCCCATTCCGCCAGCACGCGCCACACGGTCACGGTGCAAGTCGTCGGCGGCCCAGCGGGGATGACCCACTCGGCGTGCGTTATGCGGTTGCCCTTGGGAATCTGGTCGAACGAGTAGCGGACCAAGTAGCTCGTGCTCGCGCCGCCGATGGGCGGGTTCGAGATGAAGAGCGACGGGTCCACCTGCTGCGCCGCCCAGCCGCTGCGCGGGTGGCTCTCGGACAACGCGGCGAAGGCATCCACAGCCTCGGGCTTGAGCGTGATGGTGCGGGCCTGTCCAGTGGTCGTGGCGAAAGCCAACAGCGCGAGCAGTGCAAAGGCTCTGAGTTTGGAGTGGCTCGCGTTCATTCCTCAATTCGCCCTGTCCACCGCCACATACAGCCGCCCGCGCTTCTCCGCGTAGGCCATCGCGCGCACGGACGCGCTGGGCAACGCGAGTTGGTCCACCTTCCCATCGAGCCGACCGTCTGCCTCCAGGCCGAAGAGGCAGAGAGACTTCGCCGCACCCACGGCCACGCGCGCTTGTTGCGTGAGCACGACCGGCGCGCCCTGAAGCTGCGCGCCTTTCACCGACGCCACTTGCGGCAGCAGCGAGACGAAACCGTCCGCGTGCGCGAGCTGGAAGAGGCGCGGCGTGTTTTGCATCGCCAGGTAAAGCGCCGGCTGCTGCGGGTGCCCGGCCAGCACACAATGCCCGACGTGCTCCAGCGTGGAGAACCACGACTGCCGCAGACCGCCGCGTTGGAAATCCGCGCTCATGCACCCGGAGTAGCCGCCCATCACCATCGCCTCGCTCCCGGCGAACCACCCCGCGCCGGAAGGATAGTAGCGATGCGTGCGCTTGCGTTGCAGCGCCACCACGGTGCGCGCGAAGCGGGTCGTGCCGAGCTTTTCCTTGCCGGGCTTCGCGCGGACTTTGCCGGAATCGGCCTCATCGGAGTCCACGGGCAAGCCCTGCCCATCGAGCGCGTAGTAGGCGAGGCCCGCTTCGTCGTAGGTCGCGCCGATGCTGTTGGGGAGGAAGAGCGTCTTGCCCGCCGCGTCCAGTCCCACCGTGCCGCCCGAGAGACCGCAGTGAAAACCCACGCCGTGCGCGGCGGTCTCGACCAGTTCGAGGCCGGTGGGCTTCACCGCGTAAATAAGCAGGTGCTCGAACTCGAGCCAGTTGGTGAACGCCGCGTGTTTCTCCTGCCGGTCCTGCGCTGGCGCGGTGATGTCCTGCCACACGTAGAGCACCGGCAGGCGCGGGTGGAACAGCAGGCCGAGCGGGTAGTTGGCTTCCTTGGCGAGCACGGCGGGCTTGGGCAAGGCCAGACGCGCCGGCTCTCCGGTGGGCAGGCCGTTCGCGCCGAGACGAAACACAGCAAGGTGCTGGTCGTTGGTCGAGCGCTGGCCGACCACGAGCAGCGACGCGGCCTCGCTCACGGCGGCGCAGAGAGCGTTGGGAACGACGACCTGGGTGAGAAACGCCGGCGGCTCCGCGAGCGGCGTGGGCGTGACCTCGAATTCGCGTGGCAGCGGGGCGGCGGGGAGAACCGATATGAAGGTCATCCAAACCAAGAGAACGAACCATGAGGCCAAGCGTGGTCGGGAGCCGGTCGCCGTCTTGGACTGCGGTGGCAGAGCGCAGCGGCGACACCGCTTTTGCATCCCGCGGAGCGAAACGTCCGTAGCCAGCCCACCGCTCCGCGGGATGCAAAAGCGGCGTGGCGCTTCGCTTCCCGCCGCAGTCCAAGACGCCGCTGGCTCCGAAGAATCGTCTGGGCTCCGCTTAGTTACCTCGGCGGCTACGGGCGGGCTACTCATGGCGCAGCCAGTCGGCGGTAATACTCCTTCACCACCTGCTCGTAGCGCGGGAGGACCGGGCCGGCCGGTTCATCGAGGATGCGACCGCGCACCTGCTGGTTGCGCGGCAGGCTGGGCTGGAAACCCGTGTGCGCGCGCTGGAACACCCGCGCCTCCGAGCGCAACCGGTCCAGCAACTCCTGCTGCGTGCGGAAGGTCTCGGCGGTCGGCGCTTCACGGAGCTTCTCCAGATTTTGGTTGAGCCGGGCGATGAGGTCGTCGAGGTGGTCGGTGGGCAGGTAGAGATTCTTCAGCTCCTTGCGCAACGCGTTCGCGCGCTCGATGAGCTGCTTCTGGTCGCCGTCCAGGTCGCGCAGGAGCGCGGCCACCTTCGGGTCGAGCGGCTTGCCCTGGCGCTCGACAATGTGATTCACCGCCTGCGGCTTCTGCATCCGGTCGGCGAACTTGTCCTGCCACTCGCCTTTGTTCGACAGGCTGAACTTCGTATCGTCGGACTCGACGCGCTTGCCGCCGATGCCGGTGGACTGGTCCTTCTGCATGTCGTCGGTCTTCTTCTCCTTGAGCACGCCCTCCTGGTCCGGCGCCTCGAACTGCCCCTCCTGCACCTTGTCGCGCCCGCGCATATTCGGCGACTCGCTGCCGGCGACCTTGCCATAAGACCGCGCGCCCTGCCGGCCCGTAGCGGACATGCCGCCGATGTTCGTCGTGGGCGGCTTCTTGTTGCCGGTGGTGGAAGTCGCGCCGCTGGAGTTCATCCGGCCCGCCAGCTTGCCCACCTCGCCGGGGTCGGCGGAAATCAAACCGGAGTTCACCGAAAGCGAATCGAACTTCTCCCCCATCTCGTCGGCTTCATCGAGGAGCTTGCCAATCAAATCATCAATCTTGTCGGGCACGAGCGGTGCGACCATCGCGTTGGGCGGGAGGTTGTCCGGTGAAAGTTTCTTGGTCGCCTCGGCCTTGGTGCCGAGGGTCAGCACGGAGACATCCGTCCGCGCGTCGCTCTCCACCGTCTTCATCGCAGCGGCGAGCGCGGCGGAAATAGGTGGCATCGCGGTCTTGTCGGGCGACTCATTGGCCGCCTGCTTCTTGCCCGCCGCGGTCTCGCGCATCTCGACCACCTGGCTGATGTTCGCGAGGTCCTGGCGGAAGGTCTCCGTGGCGACGCCCGAGCCGGGCATCATCTTCTCCAAGGCCTTCTGCGCGGCCAGTTGGGACTCTTTCAACTCCAGCTCCTTCATCGCGCGCGCCAACGCCTCGGCCCCGGCCTGCTTTAGCTTCGCATGAATCTCCGCAAGCGCCGTCGCGGCCTTGGTCTGCGCGGCGGCGGCAGCGGACCAACGGCCCGGAGTGAGTTCCGCGACAGCTTGCTGCATCGCGGTCTTGGCTCCGCTGGAATCCAGCGCGACCGCCGCTGCCGTGAAGGCCTGCCCGAGCGGCGCATCCACCGGCGTCACGCGTTCGCCCACGCCCGCCAGCGCCGTCTGCGCGAGGCCTGCGAGCGTCAGCACCTTTGCCTGCCGCGCGGCGGCGGACTTCGCGGCGGGCGGGGCGGCGGGCTTGCCCGCCTGCGCGGCGGACTCGTCGCGGAACGCCAGCTCGCGGTCAGCGAGCATCTTCAGGAAGGGCGTCATGTTCGCGAGTTCCCAGTTTTGCCGGAAGGCCACGTATTGCCCGAGCATCTCGTTGAGGCTCGCGGTGGTCCGCTCCGCCGTGAAGCGCGCCTCGGCCAGCGCGGCGCGCTTGGCGGGCGGCGTGTCCTGCGTCGCCACGCTTTCGAGGATGCGCGTGAGACGCACCATCTCCGTGTCCGCCAGCATGCCGAGCGAGAAGCGCAGCGTGCCGACGGCGGAGACGAAGTTGCGCGCCGTCGCCCCGGCGGTCTGCCGCAACTCCTCCTGGGTCTTGGCCCCTTCGCGCATCGCGGTGGCCAGTGCCGCCACCTGCTTCGCATCGTCCCAGCGCACGCCGGACGCGGGGTCGAATTTCTGGATCCAGCCCGCCGCAAACGCGACGCCCTGCTGCTGCCGCGTGATGAGCTGTTTGAGATCCGCCTCGGATTGCAGGATTTGCTCGTAGAGAACTTGGAAGACCGTGCCCTCGCCACCGATGAGCAGGGTGCTGCTTTCGCCCGTGGTCCAGGCCCCCGCCTTGGCGGGATCGGCATCACGCGCACGCAAGGCGATTTCCACCTTCTCGCCCTCCACCATGCCGAGGGCCGCGATGGCCAGCGCGTGGTCGAGCTTGAACTCGCGCGGCAAGGCGGCTTGTGGCCATTGTGAGACCGCTTGCCAACTCGCCTCGCTGGCCGACGCGTTCGTCGCACCCCTGGCTGGCGCGGCGGCGGCGGTGACCTTGCGGGCGAACAGGCCGACCTCCGTGAGCCCGTAGTCATCGCTCGCGGTGAGTTTCAGCGGGAGAACGGAGCCGAGTTGCACCTCGGTCTGCTTGTCCAGCCCGCTGAGGGCGAGCTGCGGCGGCTGGTCCGGCAGCACGCGCAGGCCGTAGCGCAGGCTCGGGCCGGGGGCCTGCTTGCCGCGCTGCACGCGGACCTGGTAGGCGGCCACATCGGCGAAGGTGAGTTCACCGCTGAACTCCGTGGGGCCGAGGCGTCGCAGTTCAAACTGGCGCGGCGCGGCGGGATTCGTCTCGCCTTTGCTCAGTCCGCCTTCCAGCAGGAGCACGGCTTGATCGGCGGGCTGGTCGAGCACGAAGGTCAGCGCGGCGCGCGTGCCGTGGAGGGCTTCGAGGTCGCCGCCGCTGGTCTCGATTTTCTGCGGGGTGAGGCGGGTGTAATCGGGCAGGTGCAGCGTGGCGCGCACGAGATTCACCTGCGGCGGCAGCGGCACTTCGATGGTGTGGACCGGCGTGGTGAAATCGCCGCCGGTCACGGTGTAGGTGAGGGAGCGCTGGAGGTTCGGGAAAGTGTGGTCCACCGCCAGCGCGCCGGCGGGCACGGGCACTTGAATCACCGTGCTCGTCTCGCCGATGACTTGCCGCACCGCGAGCCGCGCCGGACGCTCGCCAGTGATGCGCACGCGCACGCGCACCGAGCTGCCGGGCGCGGCCTGCACGTCGCCGGGTTCGACCACAAGCAGCGTGCGGTAGAGCGGGGCGATTTGCGCGAAGGGCTGGAAGATGCGCGCTGCGGCGTTGGTGAAGTGCTGCTGTTTGAAAACGTAAAAGCCAACGCCGATAGCAATCATCAGCCCCGCGACCGCGAGCCGAATCACGGCCGGGCGCAGCTTCGCGGCCTGCTGGAGATGCAGCGCTTGGAGCGACGCGTAGTTCTCCCGCAGCACCGCCGGGCCGTAATCACTGCCGCCGCTGCCAGCCTCGCGGGAGATTTGCAGGCTGTTGATCAGCCGGTTGCTCGCGCCCGGCGACTGCTGCTCAATGGCGAGCGCGACTTGATCCTCGGTGAGCCGGACTTCCTTCCACCGCCGCCACAACCAGCGTGCGAGCACGCCCAGCACGGCGAAGAACAGGGCGCTGGTCGCCACCCGCCCCCAGCGCGGCAGGTGCACGAGGATGTCGAGCGAGAAAACCACCCAGAGATACGCCAGCGGCGCCGCGACGAGCACGGCAAGCATTTCCAGCGCAATCAGGAGCTTCCAACGCCGGGTGTTGCGCTCCACGAGCTGCTGGAGTTCGCGCAGCAACTCCGTGGCAGGCTGGCCAGGGCGTTTGGGCGTTGGGCCGTTCAAAGGCAGTTTCGTCAAATCGAGCTTTGGTGTCTGGCGAGTGGCAGACGGCAGGGTCCGTTGCGTTCTTCAGGCCCAAGGGCGGAGCTCCCGCTAGGCAACGATGGCCTTGATTGGTTCGCCGTGGTCCATCTCCAGGCGCTTGCGACTGGGGATTTCCAGCTTGTGCGAGTCGAGACCGAGTTGGTGCAGCGCGGTGGCGTGGATGTCGGTGACGTAGTGGCGGTCCTCGACGGCGTGGAAGCCCAGTTCGTCCGTGGCCCCGTGCTGGACGCCGGGCTTGATGCCGCCGCCAGCCAGCCACGCGCAAAAACCCTGCGGGTGATGGTCGCGCCCGTCGCCTTGCGCGCCGGGCGTGCGGCCGAACTCCGTGCCGAAGACGACGAGCGTGTCGTTGAGCAGGCCACGTTGCTTGAGGTCCTTCAGCAGGCCGGCGATGGGCTTGTCCACCTGCGTCGAGAGGCTGGTGTGGTTGGACTTGATGGCGGAATGCGCGTCCCACGCGCCGCCACCGCCGCCACCATGGAAGACCTGCACGAAGCGCACGCCGCGTTCCACGAGTCGCCGCGCTACGAGACATTGCTCGCCGAAGGTCTTCGTCTCCGTGCGATCCATGCCGTAGAGCTGACGCGTGGCTTCGGTCTCCCGCTCCAACTGCATCGTCTCCGGCACGCTGCTCTGCATCTGGAAGGCCAGCTCGTAGGACTTGATGCGGGCGCGGAGGTTTTGGTCGTCGGGATAATCAATGCCGGCGAGCTGGTTCAACTTGCCGAGCAAGCTGAGGTTTCGGAGTTGCTCTTCCTGCGTGATGGTGCCGGCGGGCGGCGCGATGAAGGGCAACGGCTTCTTCGGGTCGGTGCTGAAGCGCACGCCGCCGTGCTCCGGGCCGAGGTAGGACGCGCCGTAGGTGAACGTGCCGCCGCAGCAGTCGCCCGTGGGTGTGCCGAGCACGACATACTCGGGCAAATTCTCGTTGAGCGAACCGAGGCCGTAGCTCACCCAGCCGCCGAGGGTCGGGTGCTCCAGCTCGCGCGGATGCCGGCCAGTCTGCCAGGTGAGCTGCGCGCCGTGGTCGTTGTGAATCGTCCAGAGCGAGCGCACCACCGCGAGGTCGTCCGCGCAGGTGCCGATGTGCTTGAACCAGTCGCCCACCACCAGCCCGCTCTGACCGTAAGTTTCGTAGCCGGTCTGGAGCGGCATGATGACCTTGCGGTTTCCGTGGCCGGGGTTGCCGCCGATGATGTTCTTGCCCTCGGTCTCGAGCACCTTCGCGTAAGGCGTCTCGGTGATGGACTTGCCGGCGTATTTGTTCAGCTCCGGCTTCACATCGAAGCTCTCCAGATGGCTGACGCCGCCGCAAAGGAAAATCCAGATGACCGACTTCGCGCGCGGGGCGAAGTGCGGCAGGCCGCTCGGCGCAGACGAAGGCGCGGCCGCCCGAGCGTCGCGAAACAGCATCGCGCTCAGAGCGAGGCCGGTGAAGCCCATGCCAGTGTCGGCAAGGAAGGAGCGGCGCGTGACGCCGAGGCAGGAGTGCGAGTGTGACTTCATGATAGATTTAGTTCGGGAAAGCCTGTGTCACTTGAAGTCCAGGAATCAGAAGTGAGGCGTCGAAATAATTCCCCTCGTCCTCCGAGATGGAGACGCGATTGCTAGCGACGACAAGGTGATCAATTCCTTCTGTAGCGAGGCGATACACTCTCCGCAAGTGAACCTCTATTTGGATGCTTGCTGGCAGTTGAAATGGGAGTCCAACCTCACTCGTGGAGGTGATTTCCAGACCGTTGAACCATGCTGGCAACGCCATCCAAGTTACATCTTGGAATAGAATATCCACACGCGTTGCGTCTATCTCTGACTTGCCGCTCCGCAACAACAGAAGCCCGTGGCTCACCCAGTAAAGATGCACACTGAAGCGGCGTTCAAATCTAGCGGGGAGCTTCAAATCTCGGCTTGATGAGTTGTCGTTCGTGTTCTTCATGGAAACCGTCATTTCATCGCACGGTCACGAAGTCATTGTGGTTGAGCAGCACGAGCACGAGGTTTTCGCGGGCTCGGTCCTTGGCGGTAGCAGCAAGGAACTCTCGGCCCAAGCGCGTCTCTTCCGCTGTCGGACGGCGGGCAAGAATTTGCGCGAACGCACTGCGAACGAAGGCTTCTTCATCGTCGGTCGCAAACTGCTTCGCGAGCTTCCGCGCTTCGGCCTGCGCCAGTTCGCTGTTCGCCATGGCCAATGCCTGTTGAGGCATCACGCTCGGGCGGCGCTCGTAGCACTCCGTCACCGCCGGGCCGTCGAAGATTTTCAGGAACTCGACTTCCTTCTCGGCGGCGAGGCGCAGGTAGAGGCTGCGGCGCTTCGAGGTCAGGCCGAGGTTGTGGTCAATCTCCGGCCCGCCCATCGCGGGGTCGAGGCTGCCGCAGACGAAGAGCAGGTTGTCGCGCACGGCTTCGGCTTCGAGGCGACGCGAGTTCATTCGCCAAAGGTAGAAATTGTCCTGATCGAGCTTCGCGCTGGCTTCGTCCGGCGTGGACGCCATGCGGTAGGTGCTGCTGGTCACGAGGAGGCGGTGGATGGCCTTCATGCTCCAGCCGCGCGCGACGAACTCCGACGCAAGCCAGTCGAGCAACTGCGGGTGCGACGGCGGGCGACCGTTGCGCCCGAAGTCAGCGGGCGTCGGCACGATGCCGCGTCCGAAATGCCGGAGCCACATCTGGTTCACGGCCACCCGCGCGGTGAGCGGGTTCTGCGCATCCGCCACCCACTGCGCGAAGGCGAGCCGCCGGCCCGTGCTGGTGGCAGGATACGACTCGACGGTGCGTGGCTTGAAGGCCGTGGCGGGCGCGGCGGACAAATCTTTCTCGGCAGTCGCGAGGGCTTTCTCGTTGTCGGCGAGTTGCTTCTTGAGCGCCTCAGGGTCAGCGGGTTTGTCGCCTTTCTTTGCTGGGGCTTTTGGTTCGGCGGGTTTGCCGTCCTCGGCCTTCTTGAGCGCAGCCGCGAGCGCGGTCTGGGTCTGGTGCAGCTTGAGCCGCGCCTCGGCGACGGCCTGCTGGCGTTGCGCGACGAGCGCCTCGGTGGCGGCGCGTTTCCAGTCATCGGAGTCCTTGCGGCCCGCGACCTCCAGCTTCTCCGCGCGAATCACAGCGGCGAGCGCGGCGTGCTTGGCCTCGGTGGCTGCGAGCGTGAGTTCGTGCTCTTTCACCTTCTCCGGCGCGGGATTGGTGCTGGCTTTCAAGTTCGCGAACGCCTCGCGGGCCTCGGCCAGGAACTTTTCACTCGCAGCCAAGGTGTCTTGAAACACGAACTCCCGCTGGTCCGGTTGCGCGGCGAAGAGCGGGAGCTTCACCGGCTCCACCGCCAGCTTGCCGCCGGTCCGCGCCGCGCTGGTGAGACCGCACAGCGCGAAGGGCACGCCGGCTTCCATGACCTTGTTCGTGTCCGGCGTGCGCTCGTCGCCGCGGAGGAGCAGGTGCGTGCGCCGGTCAGGTTGTTTGTCGAAGGCGCGCACGAGGCCGTCCTTGGCCGTATCGAGCTGGCCGGGGATGCGGTCGGTGCGGACATCGTGCGGGTCGAACACGGCCCGGAGCTGGTAATACTCGCGTTGCGAAATCGGGTCCACCATGTGGTCGTGGCATTTCGCGCAGCCCACGGTAACGCCGAGAAACGCCTGCGACGTGTGCTTGAGCGTGTCTTCCATCCACTGCTCGCGACTGAGCATCTTGAAGTTGCGGACAAGGAAGCCGGTGGCGCGCAAGGCGTCGGTGTCGAGCGGCGCAAGCTCATCGGCGGCGAGCATCTCCAGCACCATGCGGTCGTAGCCCTTGTCCTTGTTGAGCGACTCCACAATCCAGTCGCGCCAGCGCCAGATGTGCGGCTTGCTGTCGCGGATTTGGTTGCCGCCGCTCCAGCCCGCCCAGTCGCTGTAGCGCCACACGTCCATCCAATGCCGGCCCCAACGCTCGCCGTGGCGCGGGTCGTCCAGCAGGCGGTTGACGACCTTCTCGTAGGCGTCGCTGCTCGTGTCGGCGAGGAACTGCCGCTGTTCCTCCGGCGTCGGGTTCAAGCCAATCAAGTCGAGGTAAACGCGCCGCAGCAAAACTTCCTTCGCCGCCTCCAGCCGGGGCTTCAAGCCACGCGCCTCGTGCTCGGCAGCGATGAACGCATCCACGGGATTGCGCACCCAAGCACCGCTCTTCACCACAGGCACCGCCGGACGCTGCACCGTCTCGAAAGGTCGCCACCGATACGCGGCGAGGAACTTGGCGAACTCCGCCTGCTTGGTGCTGGCCTTGGAAAGCTCCTTGGCCGGCGGCTTGTCCTTCGCATCGCCGGGATTCCGGCCCAGCAACAGTTCCACCTCGTTCGGCACACCGTCGCCATCGCTGTCTTCGCGCGCGACGAGGGCGAGGCGGGCGGCGAGGCTGGCCGGCTTGCCAGCAGCGGTGAGCTCATGGTCGAGCGCGTGCAAGCGCTTGCCGAAGGCGTTGTGTGGAAATTCTTCGAGCGACTTGGGTTCCTTGCGCTCGCTGGGCAGGTGGCAGGTTATGCAACGGTTCAGGTCCGCGCTCAAAAAGCGGTCGAAATGCCGTTCCAAGGCAGCGCGATTGGCGGGTGTGGCGGGGGCAACGGCAGGGCTGAACAGCAAGCATGCCAGCATTAGCGCATAACCGGCCGCCCCCCGGCAGCGGAGCGCAACCGCCCGGGTGAAATCGCACTGGATGGATGAGGTTGCTACCCGGAACCGTCGGTTCAACGCAGGGCGACAAAAGTTGGTGTGCAGGGACGGCATGAGACTTCCCACTACGGACGTCGGCGATGCAAGGGGAGTTCGATGATTGTTCGTGCCGGCATGGAAGGATGAGGGAAGCCTCTTGCCAGAAGTGTAACGGCTTGCGGGCTGCGGCGTCTCCTTTTTCACCACGGCAGCGAACTATTTGTCTGGTTGCGACGTTGAATGACCAGATGCCATGTGACACACTGTCCGGCGACCCATTGAAACCATTATGAAACCGACCCCTGTCCTCCGTCCGTTCTGCGCTGCCCTGTGCGGGCTGGCGCTTGCCACCCTGCCGCAGCTCCTGGATGCGCAAGAACGTCCGCGTGACGAACGGCCTCCCGAAGGCCAACGCCCTCCGCGAGGTGACTTCAAGCCGGACGAGCGC
>CAIPBN010000044.1 GCA_903863315.1 uncultured Verrucomicrobiota bacterium
ACCGAACGGCTCGCCAAGTTGAAGAAGAACTAGGCCGCTACCGCTCGGCGTAAATTGCCGCCGGTGCAAGCAGGCCGCCGGTGCCAAGTTCGTTGACCATCTCCCGCGTGCAGAACAAGGCGATGGTGTTCCCCTCCCCCGACCGGACGGCCCCGGTGATCTCGAACGAAAACGGCTGGCAATAGCCGCTGGCAGTCGCCGTGGTCTCGCCCTTCGCGTTCTGCCAGGGAATATGCCGGCCATTCACGAACACCTTCACCCGCCCGTCGGTGGCTCCAACCCACAAGTAGATCTTTTTCCCTGCCGGCACGGCCGGCACCTTGGTCTGAAGTCGATACCAGGCGGAGCCCATGTAGTTGTGCAAACCGAGTGCGGACCAGGTGTCCACCACACTGTCCGTGGCGCGCCAGGCGCGGTCGTCGAACGCCGGTCCAGCCCAGCCAGCAGCCTCGCCCTTCTGCTCCTTGTCCGGCAGGAAACGCCACTGCCGCAACGGCGGGCCGAGCACCGTGAAGTTCGTGGCCACTCGCGCGGCGTCCTGATGTGTCGCAGCGTAGAAGGCATCGAAGTAACGCACGTTCAGCGTGCGGTCGCCCGTCCAACCCATCCGCGAGAAGGCAAATTGCGGCGCATATTGTTTGCCCAGCTCGATCAGCTTTTCCCGATAAGCGGGCACGTCTTTCCCAAGCTTGGCCCATTGACCATCGGCCAGATCACGGCGCTGCTGCATGAACATCTCAAACTGCGCGAGCGAATCATCCGCCAGCCGGACCCTTGCGCGCTCAATCTCAGTCTCGCAAGCCGCGCGGGCCGCCTCGATCAACCGCCGGGCCTCCGTCAGTTTGGGAAGCGTCCACCGCCGGAGATGGCCAAAGCCGCAGCCCGCATACTCCGGCGTCTTCACCCAGGCGTCGTCAATGTGCCGCCAGTAAGCCGCCATGGCCGCTCCGGCACGCCCGTAGAAGCGTTGATGCAGCTCCGCGAAGATCGTGGCCGGCGTTTGCGCCGGATCCCACGCCAGCCGCAATCCCAGCCAATGCGCATGCATCGAGGTCTCGAAGTTCGCCAGCGTCTCGGGCTGCCAATAGCGGCAGGCTCCGCGCGCGTAGATGAAGGGCACATCATGCCCCCACTTCGTGAGCATTGGATTCGGAGAAGAAACCTCGGCGAGATTGAACCCGTAGAAATAGTAGCTCGTCGCCGGCACCACCTTGCCCCAGCCCTCGACCAACTTGAGCAACGAGGCGTTATTGGGCTCGTTGAGATCGTTCAGCGGATGCGCGCGGCTGAACGTGATGGGCGCAATCTGCGGGACAATCGCCGGATGCGGCTTCTCCCGCACCGGCGGCCGGGTGTAGTCCACATACGCCAGCACGCCAAATTTCACGTCGGGGTATTTCGGGGAGATCGCCGCCACCACGCGGTTGCACAACACCATCAACCGGTCCGCCTTCGCCACGGTCTGGAGACCGGGGTCGAAATCCCCGGCATCAAACTTCGTGTCGTCCGACTCATCCCACGTCGCACCGTCGTCCGGTGACAACGAGAGCGATTTCAACGCGGGCTCCTTCTCCAGCTTGGCCAGCAGGGCCTTGGTGATGGACTCCGCCACCAACGGATGCGTCCATTTGATCCAGTGCGGATGGGGCTTGCCCCCGATGATGGCCCGTATCTCAGGGTGCTGCTCGCGCAGGGCCTTGGGCACCGTGTGCTCCAGCGCGTGCCCTGCGGACAGCTCCATTCCGCCCAGCCGGTTGCGCCGGGCGAAGTCGTTGTCGCAATACCACACCCCGCGATAAATCGTGTGCGGCCCGGTGGAAAGGTCCCGCTCCGTCAGCGACACGGTTCGCTGCGTCGGCAACACCTCGCCCATCGGACTCGGCAGAAACCAACGGCAGCCCAGTTGATCCAGCAAAGTGTAAATGGCGTAACTCGTGGCCAGATCCGATTCTCCGATGAGCCCCACCTCGCGACCGGAGACCACCACCCGGCAACCTTGGTGATATTCCAGCTTCTGGGCCGGCGGGCCGAACCGTGCGGCCGCCAGCTCCCCCACCAGAATGGCCACGCGGGCATCGCCCGCCTTGGGCGCGCCGATTTCCACCGGCAACTTCGCCCCGGAGATGCGCTCGATCACTCCAACGAAGTCACGCACCGACTCGCGCAGCCGCCGCCGGTTGTCCTCAGGCTTGAGTGTCCGCCAGACGGACGCCGGCTCCGGGGCCTTCGCCGCGTCATCCCACAGCCGTTCGGACACGAACACCGCGGCCCGGGCTTGCCCTTGTTCCACCAGCGCGATCTCCGCACCCGCCAGCGAGCAGGCGAAGCCGACCCACGGCACCAAGACCAGTAAGCGCAGGACACGCCCGAACCGTTCTCGGCTACCTACGGCAGCATTTGAAGCAAGATTGACCGCGCGGTCGGAGGCCCACCGAATCCATTGTGAAAGCATGGCCGAGTCTGTCCCGATGCGCCGGGCTGTCAATTGGTCAGCTTGACCTCCTTCACTGCAAACCTTGCCCATCATAATGCTCCTCCGGGTTTCGGATTGAGAGTAGTTGCCCCGGCCCGCTAAACTCCGGCCATGAGCGCGTTTTCAGCGAACATGGAGAACGAGTCCCAGTTGAGCCAGCGCATGGCCGCGCTGAACGTGCGGGCCTGCGACATCGAGGAAACGTTTGTGCGCTCCGGCGGACATGGCGGCCAGAATGTGAACAAGACCTCCACATGCGTGATGCTGGTTCACCGGCCAACGGGCGTGCAGGTCAAGTGCCAGGAGACCCGCCAGCAAGGGCTCAATCGCCTGATTGCCCGCCGGCTGCTGCTCGACAAGCTTGCCGCCCTGCAGCAAGGCAAGCTCGCCGCTGATCGCGCTGAACGGGAAAAGCTCCGCCGCCAAAAACGCAAGCGCTCCCAAGGCGCCAAGAACCGGATGCTGGCAGACAAATCACACCACGCCGGCAAGAAGGCCGCCCGCCGCTCGATTCCGATGGACTGAGGACGAGTGGCAACATCTGAGCACACTGAACGGGATGCTTGCCACTTGGTGCTCACTGGAGCCAGCTGTCGGATTTGAACCGACGACCGACGGTTTACAAAACCGTTGCTCTACCACTGAGCTAAGCTGGCGTTCAGCGCGGGTGAAACCTACCGCAAAAGCATTCTGACCGGCAAGCCCGCGCACTGGACTTCATGCCCGAATGGTCGTCGGGAGTGGATTAAGGCGAGTCTCAACTCGGTTTACCGCTCCACTTTTCCACCAGATTCACCCGCCACGGTTCCGCTGTGCCGACCAACAATTTACCGGCGGTCTGTAACCTGTTGTAAAACCTCTGCGTCCACCTGTCCATACGGCGCGGGCCGTGGTGAATAACCCTGACGCGAGCAACGTTTGGTTTCATTAAATCCATCGCCCGCAGGCGGTGCGCACAATTAAAAAACGAGACATTATGGATCCGAAACAACATCAGCCCCAAGTCGCGGACTTCTTCAGCACCCGTCGGCAGTTCCTGAACCGCTTCGGCATGGGCATGGGCGGGCTCAGCCTGGCTTGGCTGCTCGGTCCTGAAGTGGCCTCCCGGGTTCAGGCTGCCGGTTCCAGCAACCCGCTTTCCCCCAAGCAGCCTCACTTCACCGGCCGGGCCAAGCGCGTGATTCACATCATGGCTCAAGGCGGACCATCGCACATTGACACCTGGGATCCGAAGCCGGCGCTGGCCAAGCACGGAGAGGAGAAGGTCGATGCAATTGGCGGCGTGCCCCTGCCCACCCAGTTCAAGTTCGCCAAGCAAGGCAAGTCCGGCGTCGAGGTCAGCGAGATTTGGGAGAAGCTTGGCAAGTGCATCGATGACATCTGCGTCGTGCGCTCCATGACCACGGACGTGCCCTCGCACGAGTTCGCCACCCTCATGATGACCACCGGCTCCGGACGGCTGGTGAAGCCCTCCATGGGCTCGTGGGTGACCTACGGTCTCGGCACGGAGAACCAGAACCTGCCCGGTTTCATCGCGCTCGGCGGTGGTTTGGGCGGCGCAGCCAACTGGCGCTCAGCGTTCCTGCCCGGCGCGTATCAGGGCACGCTCGTCAGCAATGCCTCGGCCTCGGTGGACAAAATTATTGAAAACATCAAGAGCCAGCACCTCAGCCTGGCCCGCCAGCGCGAGCAGCTTGATCTCGTCAAGGCCTTCAACGAGGCCCACGCCCAGGACCTGGGCCGTGAAGCCCAGCTCGAAGCCCGCATCCAGAGCTTCGAACTTGCCTATCAGATGCAGACTGAGGCCACGGACGCCTTCGACATCAGCCGCGAGCCCGAGAGCGTCAAGAGCCTCTACGGCGACAGCCAGCAGGGCCGCCAACTGCTCGTAGCCCGTCGTTTGGTCGAGAAGGGTGTGCGCTTCGTGCAGACCTGGCACGGTGGCTGGGACCATCACACGGCGGTCGGAACCAACCTCCGCAAGAAGGCTGCCGAGTGCGACCAGCCGCTGGCCGCCCTCCTCACCGATCTCAAGCAGCGTGGCATGCTCGACGACACCTTGGTCATCTGGGGTGGTGAGTTTGGCCGCACGCCACGGCACGACCGTGGCCAGCGCGGCGAACCGGGCCGCGACCATCACAACAAAGGCTTCTGCGCCTGGCTCGCGGGCGGCGGCGTCAAGGGCGGCCAGACCTACGGTGCCACTGACGAGTTCGGCTACAACGCCGTGGAGAACAAGGTTCACAACCACGACCTGCACGCGACCATCCTCCACGCGCTGGGCTTCGACCACGAGAAGCTGACCTATCGCTACAACGGCCGCGATTTTCGCCTCACCGATGTTTACGGCAGCGTGGTCAAGGACATCCTCAAGGCCTGAACTGAATGCAGCTTTCCAGCAACGGGGCAGGCAGCAGCGCCTGCCCCGTTTGCTTGGGTGACGAATTTGTTGCGGAATGCATTTTCCACGTATCCGTTTTGCCGGTTTCTCCGTCCACCTTGTTAGTCCTATGAAATTGTCCACTTTCGCCTCCGCACTGACAACCCTCGCGGCAGCGGCCGTCCCGCTCCAGGCTGCCACGCCTGCCGCTGAAAAGATTTCTCCGGAGAACCTGCAGTTCTTTGAGAAGAAAATCCGGCCGGTGCTCGCCGAGCATTGCTACAGTTGCCATTCCACGAAGGCAGAGAAGCTGCGCGCCGCCCTGTTGCTGGACAGCAAGCAGGGCCTGCTCACCGGTGGCACCAGCGGCCCCGCGATTGTGCCCGGAAAGCCAGAGAAGAGCCTCCTGATCCACTCCCTCAAGACGACCGACAAGGAGGACATGATGCCGCCGAAGGGCGACCGCCTCTCCGCTGCCGTCATCGCGGACTTCGAGCTGTGGATCAAGATCGGCGCCCCCGACCCGCGCACGGACAACGGCGGGGCAGTAGCCGCGCTCAAGGTGGATTGGGAAAAAGCGAAGACGCACTGGGCTTACCAACCAGTTCAGGCACCGCCAATTCCACAGGTCAAGGACAAGACCAAGTGGGCCAGGACCACACTCGACAAGCACGTGCTGGCCAAGCTCGAAAGCAAGGGCCTTGAACCAACGCCTATCGCCGACAAACGCACGTTGATCCGCCGTGCCGCCTACGACCTCACCGGCCTGCCGCCCACGCCGCAGGAAGTTAGTGAGTTCCTCGCGGACAATTCCCCCAATGCGTTTGCCAAAGTGGTTGACCGCTACCTGGCCTCGCCCGCCTATGGCGAACGCTGGGGCCGTCACTGGCTGGATGTGGCCCGCTACGCCGACACCACTGGCGATCGCAATGTGAACGCGAAGCGCCCGGCCAACTATGCCTTCGCGTGGACCTACCGTGACTATGTCATCAAGGCCTTCAACGATGACCTGCCTTACGACAAGTTCATCATCGAGCAGATTGCCGCCGACCGCGTCGCCGCCGAGGACCGCACCAAGCTCGCCGCCATGGGTTTCCTGACCGTGGGCAAGCGCTTCATGGGTAATGCGAACGAGGTGATTGACGACCGCATCGACGTCATCACACAGGGCCTCATGGGGGTCACCGCCGCCTGTGCCCGCTGCCACGATCACAAGTTCGACCCCGTATCGCAGAAGGACTACTACGCCCTGCACGGCATCTTCACCTCGTCGGAGGAGCCGGAGGAGGAACCCATCATCAGCAAGCGCGGCACCGAGAAGGATTTCGCCGAGTATCAGGAGAAGATTCAGGCCATCGAGGAACGCATGGCCGGCATCACTGACGTCGAGCACGGCAAAGTGCTCGCCGGCTTCCGGCAACAGGTGGACAAGTATCTGGCAGTGCTTCATCAGGTCGCAGGGTCACCTTCGGCCAAGAAAAGCGCCATCGTCCGCGAAAAGGGCCTCGATCCCGACATCTTCGACCACTGGCAGGATTACTTGAAATCCGCCGCCAAGGGACACGACCCCGTCTTCGCACCGTGGTTCGCCCTGGCTGAACTCAAGGGTGCTGAATTCGCCGCCAAGGCTCCGGCCTTGGCCAAGCAGTTCGCCGCCAACGCGGACAAGGACAAGCCCGTCAACCCGCTTGTCGCCAAGGCTCTGGCTGAAGCCAAGCTGGGCAGCATCACTGAAGTGGCGGAGCTCTACGGCAAGCTGTTCAAGGACGCCGCCAAGGCGAAGGAAAAGCCCGAAGGCGCTGCCGGTGCGCTTTACGCCGTGCTGCACGGCAAGGATTCCCCCATCAATCTCAACAAGGCCGGCTTCAACCGCGTCATCGGCGTTCGCATCCGCAATGCCGAGGCGGCGGAAAAAACCAAGCTCGACGAGCTCCGCCGCACCCACCCCGGCAGCCCCGTCCGCGCCATGGCCCTCTCCGACCGCAACAATCCGAAGGACTCATTCGTGATGATTCGCGGCGAGCCCAACAACCGCGGACCCGTGGTCAAACGCCGCTTCCTGGAAATCCTCGGCGGCTCGGACGACAAGGCGTTCAAGAGTGGTTCCGGCCGCCTCGATCTGGCCAAAGAAGTGGTGAGCCAGGACAACCCGCTCACTGCGCGGGTCTTTGTGAACCGCGTCTGGAACTGGCACTTCGGTGACGCCATCGTCCGCTCGCTCGGGGATTTCGGTCTGCGCTCCGAGCCGCCCTCCAACCAAGCCTTGCTCGACTACCTCGCCTCCCAGTTCATGGCCGATGGCTGGAGCATCAAGCAGCTCCATCGCACCATCATGCTCTCCGCCACCTGGCAGCAGGCGGTGCGCGATAACGACCGCAATTACCGTATTGATCCCGGCAACGCCTACTTCTGGAGGCAGAACCTGCAGCGGCTGGACTTCGAGTCGCTCCGGGACACTTTGCTCATGCTGGGCGGCAAGGCCGAATTCGAACAGCGCGGCGGACCCAGCGTGGATCTCTCCACCGAGTCCGCGCGCCGGACGATTTACGGGACGGTTGACCGTGCGAAGATTCCCGATGCCTACCGCATCTTCGACTTTGCGAATCCCGACATGACCGCACCGGGCCGCGTATTGACCACCGTGCCGCTGCAAGCGCTCTACCTGATGAACAACCCGTTCGTCGTGATGCAATCCCGCAACATCAGTTCCCGCCCAGAGCTCCTCTCCGGCGCGAAAGACGAGGAAAAGATCAGCTTCCTCTACCAGCTCTTCTTCCAACGCGAGCCCAAGGCGACGGAGCTCCAGCTCGCGCTCAACTATCTGCATGACCAGCAGGCCAAGCCGGCCACCGGCGGCAGCGACATCGCCCTGTGGCGCTATGGGTATGGCGATTACGACGAGGCAGCGAAGAAACTCGTGGACTTCCACCCCTTCCCTGGCTTCGTCAAGGACTCCTGGGTCATCGCCGACAAGCAGGACATGAAGCGCGCTGCGTTGCCGGACAAGAAGGGCAAGTCTGGCGAAGCCATGCGCGCTGGCTTCTTCGCGGTCAGCCTCAACGCCGTCGGCGGCACTCCCGGCGATGAAAAGCACTCGGTCGTCCGGCGCTGGACCGCTCCCCGCGACGGCGTATTGAGCATCGAAGGCAAGCTGGAGCACGACGCCAAAACCGGTGATGGCGTGGAGGCGTTCCTCTACGCGGCCAACAGCGGCGGCCAACTGGCCTCCTGGAAGGCGGCCGGCACTGACGTGGTGACCAACGTCAAGGCCGTGAAGGTGAAGAAAGGCGACACGCTCGACTTCGTGGTGACGAGCCGGGGCACCAGCGAGGATGACTCCTTCCGCTGGGTGCCGATACTCCACATGGCCGGCAGCCGGCCCGGCGAGGAATACGTCTGGAATTCTCAGCGCGAGTTCAGCGGCCCGGTGAAGCAGAAGCTGGAGACCCAGCCGTTCACCCATTGGGAACGCCTGACCCAGGCGCTCCTGCTGAGCAACGAACTGATCTACGTGAACTGATCTCAGACTGCTCTGAACAAACCGGCTAGGACGTGTCGTCCGCCCGGTTTCACGTTTAAGACCCCAGTGTTTGAAGCGGGCAACCGGAATGGCTTGGCTTCAACCCGAACTCCGAAAGGAAACCACCGGAGACAAACGCCACGCGGCTGGGGCACGCGTGCACAACCGCAGGAAACTCGGCTTGAAACGTGCAGCGAGCACATCGAAACCTCGCTTCGATTCTGGGGATGAAGGCTGCAGTCCGTGCCGAGGCCTCGTTGTGCCGTCCACGAGGGACTTCCCCC
>CAIPBN010000045.1 GCA_903863315.1 uncultured Verrucomicrobiota bacterium
CGGAGCCTTACGACTTCGGCTGGTTGCAAGGCCTCGACGCCTTGCGCGCGCTCTGGCTGGTCTTCCACGAACTCGACGCGACCAAGACGCCCTTCGCTCGCGGTCGCCTCTTCGCTACCGGCGGCTCCGGCGGCGGCAACGTGACGCTCATGGCGAACAAGCTGTCCCCGCGCACCTTCACCGCCGTCATCGACATGTGCGGGATGAAGAAGCTCAGTGATGCGCTGGCTTACAACCTTCCCGCCGCCGGCGGCCTCAACGCCCGCTGGAGCCGCGACGCTGCGAGCCCGAACTTCCTCGCGCCCGGCGCGCAGGAAATCCGCTTCGTCGGCCACCCCGCACACCTCGCCGAGATGAAGCGCCTCGGCACCACGACCAAGGTCTTCTCCGTCCACGGCCTCGACGACAAGACTTGCCTCGCTGACGGCCAGGAGATGGTCGCGAACATGCAGCGCGCCGGCCTGGACATCACGCCCGTCTGGGTCACGAAGGAGATGGTGGACGGCAAGGTGTTCACCACGACCGGCCACGCGCTGGGGAACCGCACGCTCATCCCCGGCCACGTCGCCGGGAAGTTCCTCCGCGCTGACAGTCCCGATGCCTTGGAGCGCAAAACGCCCAACGACTTCGAGCGCCGCGAGGACATTCGCTACAGCACGACCGACGGCGTCTATGTCATCTCCTACGCACAGGGCTTTCCCGTCGGGCGCTTCGAGCCGGCGCCCGCTGCGCCGAGTTACCCCGACCGCTTCGATGTGCTGCGCGTCGCCTCCGCCAGCGGAGCAGCCAAGCCCGCCCAGACATCCGCCGACTGGGAGGCGCGCCGCCGCCACATCGCTGCTGCGTTGGAGCGCGTGATGGGGCCGTTCCCGAATCCGGCCAAGCGCGTCGCCCTCGACGTGAAAGTCTTGGAGGAAGTGAAGCTCGAAGGCGGCTTGCTCCGGCGCAAACTCACTTATCAGAGCGACGCCACCGACCGCGTCGCCGCCTACCTCTTCCTGCCTGAAGCCAGTGCGAAAGCGAAACTCCCCGCCATCCTTTGCCTCCACCAGACCACGAAGCTCGGCAAAGCCGAGTCCGCCGGCATTGTGGACAACCCCAAGCAATACGCCCTCCACCTCGCGCAGCGCGGCTACGTCGCCTTCGCGCCCGACTACCCGAGCTTCGGCGATTCCAAGTATGACTTCGACCCGCGCCACGGCTACGCCAGCGGCACCATGAAAGCCATCTGGGACAACGTTCGCGCCGTGGACTTGCTCGAATCACTCCCCGAGGTGGACGCCACGCGCCTCGGCGTCATCGGCCACTCGCTCGGCGGGCACAACGCGATGTTCACCGCCGTCTTCGAGCCGCGCCTGCGCGTCATCGTGTCGAGCTGCGGCTTCACCACCTTCCGCAAGGACGACCTCCCGAGCTGGACCGGCAAGGTCTATATGCCGCGCATCGCGAGCCAGTTCGCCAACGACGCAGCGAAGGTGCCCTTCGACTTCCCGGAAATTGTCGCCGCCTTCGCCCCGCGCCCCTTCCTCACCTGCTCGGCGGAAGGCGACACCGACTTCGACGTGTCCGGCGTCCGCGACGTGCTCGCCGCCGCGCGCCCGGTCTATGAACTCCACGGCAGGGCAGGGGACTTGGTCGGCTACTATCCCAAAGGCCCGCACGCCTTCCCCGACGACGCCCGCAAAGTCGCCTACGACTTTTTCGACCGGCATTTGCGTGGTGCGAAATAGTCCCGTCGGCGGTGGCCAGGGACGCGTGGAAGTCGTCCTTGGCGCGAACGATCTGCTTCCGGCCGTCTGGCTGCGGCGGCAGGTTGCGCCCGCATCAAAGGGATTGCTGCCGCCGAACGCGTGAGATTATCCTGCGCGGCATGGAAATACTGCCTGCTTTCAAAGCGCCGGCCCGGGTCCTCATGGGACCGGGACCGAGCAATGTGTCCGCCGAGGTGCTTCAGTCCATGAGCCAGCCGCTGGTCGGCCATTTGGACCCGGTGTTTGTGAAGATGATGGAGGAGCTCAAGACGATGCTGCGTGCCGTGTTTTTGACGCGGAACGAGATGACGTTTCCTGTGAGCGGCACCGGCAGCGCGGGCATGGAGTTTTGCTTCGTGAACCTGATTGGACCGGGCGACGAGGTGATCGTCGGGGTGAATGGCGTGTTTGGCACGCGGATGGTGGATGTGGCCGAGCGCTGTGGGGCGCGGGTTACCAAGGTGGAGGCGCCGTGGGGCCAGATCATCACGCCGGAGCAGATTGCTGCGGCGCTGCGAACGGTCCCCAAACCCAAGCTGGTTGCGATTGTGCATGCGGAAACTTCCACGGGCGCCCTGACGCCGGTGGAGGAAATCTCGAAGCTGGCGCATGCCGCCGGCGCGTTGTTGCTCCTCGACACGGTGACGTCACTGGGCGGCTGCCCGGTGCGCCTGGACGAGTGGGCGGTGGACGCCACCTACAGCGGCACGCAGAAATGCCTGAGCTGCCCACCCGGCCTTTCGCCGGTTTCCCTGAGTCCGCGCGCGTTGGAGGTGGCCCGGTCGCGCCGCACCAAAGTGCAGAGCTGGTATCTGGACGTGAACCTGCTTGCGTCCTACTGGGGGCAGGAGCGGGTCTATCACCACACGGCTCCCATCACGATGAACTACGGGCTGCACGCGGCGCTTCGTCTCGTGCTGGCGGAAGGGCTGGAGAACCGCTGGAAACGGCACCAGCAAAACCACCTGGCCCTCAAGTCCGCGCTCGCAGCCATCGGACTGGAACTCGCCAATCAGGAGGGGCACCAGCTCTGGCAACTCAATCCGATCCGCGTGCCGGCGGGCGTGGAGGAGTTGGAGGTGCGGAAGCGCCTGCTCAACGATTTCAACATCGAGGTGGGGGCCGGCTTGGGACCGTTGAAGGGGAAGATCTGGCGGGTTGGCCTCATGGGCGAGACTTCGTCACGGGAGAATCTCCGCCTGTTTCTCACCGCGTTCTGCCAAGTGCTCAATGAATGCGGCCGGCCAACTGACACCAAGGCCGCCTTGGCCGCCCTCGCGTAGGGCCGCGCCGAGTGCCCAAAATTTCCTTTGAACCCCGGGATGGAATGCCCAGTATGGGAACAGTTCTATACGCCCGCGCTTGCGTGGGTGTAAGCCTATGGCCAGCAACTCTTTGACCCGTAAACTGCAGGATGTGGAAGCGGTGCCTGCCGCCGTCACCCCGCCCGAGCATCCCACCGAGACATCCTTCCTCAAGAAGCCGAAGCTTGCCCCCGGCAAGTCCCGCAAGCGCGACATCCCGGAAGGGGTTTGGACCAAGTGCCCGAAATGCGCCACGCTGCTCTATGACAAGGAGCTGGATGCCAACCTGAAGGTTTGCTCCAAGTGCGGGCACCATTTCGGCATCGGCTCCCGCGAGCGCATCAACTCCCTCGTGGAGACCTGTTCCTTTGAGGAGATGGACGCGGGCATGACCAGCGTGGACATCCTCAAGTTCACTGGCGTGGCCACCTATACTTCCAAGCTGGCCGCCCACCAGAAGAACACCGGACTCAAGGATGCGGTGATCACTGGCATTGGCACCATCGGGTCCGAGCGGCTCGCCTTGGGCGTGATGGATTTCAGCTTCCTGGGCGGTTCCATGGGGTCCGTCGTGGGTGAAAAACTCACCCGTCTGATTGAAGCCGGCACCACGCGAGGGCTGCCCGTGGTCATCATTTCCACCAGCGGCGGCGCCCGCATGTATGAGGGCATGTTCAGCCTCATGCAGATGGCCAAGACGAGCGCGGCGCTTGCCTATCATGCCCGCAACCGCCTGCCTTACATCAGCGTGCTGACGCATCCCACGACCGCCGGGGTCATGGCCAGTTACGCGAGCTTGGGCGACCTCATCATTGCCGAGCCGGGGGCCATGATCGGCTTTGCCGGGCCGCGGGTGATCAAGGACACAACCCAAGCCGAGCTGCCGCCTGGCTTCCAAACCGCCGAGTTCCTGATGGATCGCGGGCTGGTTGACGCCATCGTGCCGCGCACCGCCATGCGGGACTACTTGGGGAACACCCTAGCCAGCCTCATGGCCGGGCAGCGTCGGCAGCTCGCCGCCTGAGGGGCTTACCTCGCCTTGGTGCGCTTCCGGGCCTCGGCGTATTCGCGACGGAGGTCCCCGAGGGCGACGGTGTATTTCCCGTTGAGATTGGCCTTGTCCAGCGCGTCGTTGAGCTGGGTGAATTTCTCCTCCAAGGCTGGCCGGGTCGCAAAATCATCCACCCGGAGGTTGGGCAGCCCAAGCTGGTTGAGGCGGGCGATGCTGGTGTTGAGGTTCAATTCATCGTTGGAGCGGAGGAACGCCACGCCAGCCGCCAGGAAGTATTCGGTCGCCGCCGGGAAGTTTTTGGCGTTGGCGGCGCGGATGGCGTAGTCGAAATACAGCAGTCCGAAGGGGTGGGCGCTGCGCCGCTCAATCAGCTCCGCCATCAACTGGATCTTGCGGTTGACGTCCTCGCCCGGCACTTGTGCGTTGGTGAAGCTGTTGGTGAGGCCTGCCAGTTGCGTGCGAACCGTCTGGCTGAGCTCGGCCAGCTTGCGTTCCACCGCCTGATCTTGCCCGGCGAAACGGGCATTTTGTCCGGCCGCCAGCTCGCGCTGGGCGGCCCCCAGCCGCTGCTCCACGACGGCCTCCAGCGCCTTCTGCATGGTCTGCTTGTCATGCTCGTAGTTCTTGTGGCTGGCGAACCAGGAGAAGACGACGAGCACGGCGGAGAGTCCCAGCATCAGGCCGGCGGACACCTTCACCGTGTCCATCAGCCGGCGCTCGCTGTCGCGCAACGCCTGCACCTGGGCCTTGAGGTTGTCCAGTTCAGGATACGGATTGGCGGGGTCGCTCATGGCTGCTGTCAGTAAAACCGCTGGAGACCGGGTGCGCAAGGGCAGGGCGAACCCAAACTGGCGGCTTCGGTTGGCACCGGGTGGGTGCTGTTTGACCGGTCGTATCTCGATGATCCCCTGCCATTGGGATTTCTCGGCCATTTGTGAACGAGTTTTCCGGTCGCGGCAAGATGCCAGAGGCGCGCCACATAACGTCCCCAAGCCGCTTCCGGGCAAGGTCGGGGATTTTCAGCGGCCAGGATGCTTGCGCATGGCAGGGGGTTTGCTGACTGTCCAGCCGGTTGATTACGCTATGAGCGCCACCAGCATCAAATGCCCCCATTGCCAAGGCACGATGACGTGCGACGAGTCCGAAATCGGGTTGACCGCCCATTGTCCCCTGTGTTCTTCCGTCTTCAAGCTGGCCTTGATCAGCGCATCCGCGCCGCAAAAGCCAACACCGCTTGCGGTCGCAGACGAAAGCAGTTCGGACACGCCTCTCGAAACGGTCGCCCCTTCGCCTGAAGCCATTGAGCCCGCTCCGCCTACAGTCACTCCGCCTGCGCCCGAACCGCCTGCCCCGGTTGCCTTCACCCCCATACCACGCGCGCCCGATCCCGCCGCACCTGTCTTGCTCGCGCCTAAGCCATCGGCAATTGAATTGATCACGCCTGCAACATCGACGCCTCCACGCTCTGCGCAGACCCCATCCCCACCTCCCACGCCGGCAACCTCCGCGGTCGCGTCCTCCGCTCCCGAATTCTCAGCACCCATGGCGACCGCACCGGTTTTGCCCACCCCCACCCAGTCCACACTCGCCCGCCCCACGCCTGAACCGCCCGCTCCCGTGCAACCCGCACTTGCATCAACTTCCCCCACGCCGACTGCCAGTCGCAATCTTCCTGTCACCAAGTCAGCCGCCTCCGCTTCCCCCCTGCCAGCCAATACCGATTCGGTGCCTGCGCGGCCTCCAGCATCGCCGCAGTCGAAGCGGGAGCCGCGCAGCACGTTCCTCGCTCGCATCCGTGCTGAAAGCAGCTACCCCGCTCTCCGCTCGATATTGAAAACGATGCAGACTGTGGGCTGTGCGATGGGCGGGTTGGCTGCGCTCGTCGGCGGCTACCTCACCTTTGCCGCCATCAAGGACAGCGGCGTCAGCAACCTCATGCCAATTGCCAATGGGGTTGGGGTCGGTGGTGTCGGACTCCTGATCATCGCTCTCTCGCTGGTGGCTTACCAAGCCGCCATCCTTGTGGTGGACATCGCGGACATCGGCATTGACCAGAGAGCTTGAGTGTCAGGTTCGACCGGGGCACGTCATCGTCTAGGAAACGACCACCGGCATGGGTTCAGGGGCTGAAGTGGGGGCTTGGCGGGCCGTGGTTTTTCTTCCCGGCAATCCGTTGCCACCTGCCACCACTTCTGCTCTCCTGCCGCCATGCACACTGAACCACGAGCAGGCTCGCCAATGCCTCGATGCACCGCTTTCTACTGGTGGCGCAACTGGCTGGGAACACTGGCTGTGCTGGTA
This sequence comes from uncultured Verrucomicrobiota bacterium, assembly GCA_903863315.1. Taxonomy (GTDB): domain Bacteria; phylum Verrucomicrobiota; class Verrucomicrobiia; order Limisphaerales; family SXTU01; genus SXTU01. The sequence continues at coordinate 6,369 of CAIPBN010000045.1, forward strand.
TTGAGTTTCACTTCGACTTCAGCCATCGCCCAAGGGAAGGACCAAGAATTGCAGACTCTTCGCCCCACCGTGGAGGGGATACCCATTCTGGTCATCGCCCCGAAGGAGACCAAGGCGCGGCCGCTGGTGATCTGGCTGACTGGCTTCAGCGGCCAAAAGGAATCGGTGGAAGCGCATCTGCGCGAGTTTGCCAAGCAGGGCTTCGTGGCGTTGAGCTTTGATCCCCACCAGCACGGCGAACGGCGCATCGAATCAAGGGAGGAGCTGGTCAAGCGGGTGCGCGGCAACATCCGCCGTCACTTCTGGCCCATTCTGGCCCGCACGGCGGAGGAGACGCCCAAGGTCATTGACTGGGCGATCAAAACCCTCGGAGTGCGCCCCGAGGTGGGGATGGGTGGCATCTCCATGGGCGGGGACATCGCGGTGGCGGCGGCCGGGGTGGACCGGCGGATTAGCGTTGTGTCCGCGTGCATCGCCACGCCGGACTGGCTGCGCCCCGGCTCCTTCGAACCGCCAGGCGAGCCGGACACCGCCGCGCAGGCCGATTACGACCGGCGCAATCCGCTCACCCACCTGCAACTCTACGCCCATCGTCCAGCCATCGCCTTTCAGAGCGGAGCGGCAGACAAGCAGGTCCCGCCGGATGGGGGAACGCGATTCGTGACCGCCCTCAAGCCCCTTTACGCGGAAGTGGCCGAGCGGCTGGTTGTGAACTTGGAACCGGACGTGCCTCACCGCTTCACTCCGCGCATGTTGGACAACTCGATCCAGTGGTTTGCAAAGCATTTGAAGCCTTGATGGAATCCGCCGCGTTCTCAATTCAGGTCCCCAAAATGGGATGCCCCTCCCCGCACCGGATGCAATCGGGGACATGGAAAATCTGCTCGGACTTCAACTATACGTTCGCGACGCCGTCGCGCAGCAGAACGATGAGCCGTGGGAGCTGTTTTATGGGATGAACGCCACCAGCCTGCTGGGAACCGGACAAGCGTTCCCTCAGGTCACGGGGTCTTGCTGATGGGATAGCCCTTCCAAAGCCACTCCAATGCCTGCGGTAGGATTTGCGGTCTCGCGTTGCCGATCCCATGGCCGGCATTGAGGCAGTAGAGATATTGGTAGTGATAGCCCTTGGCCTTCAGGACCGTGGCCATCCGGTTGTTCGCCTCCACCCAGTCGTGCATGCCATCGCGCATGACGTTGGGGTTGAGGAGATCGCGGTCACCCACCGCCATCCAGATGCGGAGGGGTTTCTTGGGGCTCTCCGGGATGAGCTTGCTGTGGAAACCCCAGGCTCCATCGGGCGTCTCGGGGTTGAAGGGCCACTGCTGGTTCACAAACGTTCCGGAGAACGTGAGCACGCGGTGATACCACTCGGGGTGATACCACGCCATGATGAGCGCGGCCGAACCACCGGAGCTGTTGCCCATCGTCGCGCGGCCTTCGGGATCCTTGGTCAGCTTGACGTTGTAGTTCTTCTCCACCAGCGGCAGCACTTCGTGCTCGATGAACTCGGCATACAAGCCGGACATCGTGTCGTATTCGCGTCCCCGCTCGTGCCCCTGAGCATCGCCGCCACCGCTCGAAATCATGATGGCGATCATGGCCGGCACGCGGCGCTGGGCGATGAGGTTGTTGAGGATGTTTGCGAAGTTCATGTCCGGCTTGCCCATGCCCGGGCCATCGTGCGTGACGATGAAGGGCGCGGCCGTGCCCGGCACATACTGGGCCGGGATGTAAACAGTGACCGTGCGCTGGTAGTCGATGGGATGGGTCTCCACGATCAGGGTCTTGGGATTTTTGGGATCAACCGTGCCAAAGACCTTCCGGGCAATCCCCGGGTTGAACCGCTGGCAGTCCTTCGAGTTCATGCTGAACTGCTGCACCTTCCCCTGTGGCACGCCGGCAATGACCTTCGTTTCAGGAGCCGCCACATACTCGGGACCGACCACGAAATCACCGTTAGCGTCAACGGGCGGATTTGCCCCGGGCCGGCCATCCAGCCGGGTGAACTTCGGTGCCCCGGGCGCATCAAACGGACGGGTCGGTGGCTGGGGGCGGTCCTGCTTCTTCTGCTCGGCTGGCTTCTGGTCCGCACCGAACGCGGAGACGGAGACAACGGTGAGCGCGAGGACGAGAGTGTTGCGCAAGGAAAGCATGGCGTTGGTCATGAGGGGTCGGTTCTGTTACGGTGCAACGTATTCCATTCCCCGCCCCGATGTCACGAGGACGTTCGCCAGCCCAGAGCCTGGCAATCTGGCAAGTCACGCCCTGAACAAGCTGCTTCGCAGGCGCGACAAACTCGGTTACGGTGCCGCCATGCAATGCATTCTCAATTCCCGTCTGTCGGCGGTGGCTCTGTTCGCGCTGTTCACCTGCTGGACGGTGACAGTTGTGGCGGGTGAGCCGCTGCGTCTGGCCCTCTGGCCGGACGAGGCTCCACTGGGAGATGGGAAATCAGAGAAGGTCAAGGTGCCCATCACCGTGCATTTGCCTGAGCCCGGTCTGGCCACGGGCGCGGCCATGGTCATCTGCCCTGGTGGTGGCTACGGTGGCCGCGTGGTGGAGGGGGAAGGCCACGGGATTGCCCGGTGGCTGAACGCGCACGGGATCGCTGGCGTGGTGCTGGAGTATCGGCTGCCGGCCGGCAACTACCATCGCCCCATGCTGGACGCGCAGCGGGCCATCCGCCTGGTGCGGTCGCGTGCCGCAGAATGGAAGCTGGATGCGCGCCGGATCGGAATCATTGGGTTCTCGGCTGGCGGACATCTCGCCTCAACGGCCGGAACGCACTTCGACGCCGGCAACCAGCAGTCCGCAGATCCGGTGGAGCGGCAGAGCAGCCGGCCGGATTTCATGGTGCTTGTCTATCCCGTGATCACCATGGGCGAGAAGACCCACGGTGGCTCCCGCAGGAACCTGCTCGGACCAGCTCCAACACCCGAACTCATGGAGCTGTTCTCCAACGAAAAGCAGGTGACCGACAAGACGCCGCCCGCGTTCCTGACCCACGCCCGGACCGATGCGGTCGTGCCCGTGGCCCACAGCCAGATGTTCTACGACGCACTCAAGGCCAAGGGTGTTCCGGCGGAGTTCCAGGAGTTTCCCAAGGGCAACCATGGTTACAACGGCTACAAGGGCGAGGAATGGGATGCCTGGCAGAAGCGTTCCTTGGCGTGGCTGGGTGAACGTGGGCTGCTGAAAACACCGCGCTGAACTCAGGCACCACTTGTCCAGGTCCCCATCCTCGCGGCGAAACTTGCGCGCGGCCCGGGTAATCCTTGTAGCACCCAGCCCAACCGGTGTGCCAGAGGCTGTGTCAGTCCTTGCGGACCACTGGTGCGGCCGTCGCCTCCATCAGTGATTTCACTTCCGCAGGGCTGAGCGCGCGATAGCGGCCCTCGGGCAGCTCAGCCAGTCGGATGGGGCCGATTTGGGTGCGTTGCAGGCGGGCGACGATGAGATTCTGAGTTTCAAACAGCCGTCGCACTTCTCGGTTTTTGCCTTCCGCGAGTTCGAGTTCGACGATGCTGTGGGAATTGTTGGCGTCCACGAGCCGGGCCCGCTCGGCCCGCAGGGTTTCCCCTTCGTGCTCGATGCCCTCCGTGAACTTGCGCAGCATCTGCGGCTGCACCCGGCCTTCGACGATGGCGCGGTATTGCTTGCGCACGCCGAAGCGGGGATGAGTCAGCTTCAGCGTGAAGTCCCCGTCGTTGGTCATGAAGATGAGGCCTTCGCTGTCGCGGTCGAGCCGGCCCACGGGGTGCAAGTGCGCCCACTCCTTGGGCAGGAGATCCGCGAGCGGTTGGCGTCCCAGTTCGTCGCTTCGCGTGGAGAGATAGCCACGGGGTTTGTGCAGCGCGATGTAGAGCTTGCGCAGGGGCTTGACGAGCTTGCCCTCCACGCGCACGGCATCCCGCTCCGGGTCCACCTTGGTGCCGAGCACGCGGACTGGCTGGCCGTTGACCTCCACGCGGCCTTCAATGATCAAGCGTTCAGCGGCGCGGCGGGAAGCCACGCCAGCGTCAGCCAGAAATTTTTGGAGGCGGAGGCTCACGGGAAAAACAAAAGCCGCTGCGCCTGAAACGCGGGCGGCTGTGGACGTTGGCAAAGTGGGCCGGGCACGGCCGGCTGCCAGCGGAGGCCGGGTTTAGACTGGCGGCTTGGTCTTGCGCAGGCCGGTCACGCGGTCGCCGGTCTTCCACTGGCCCTTGGCGCTCAGGAGGGCGACGCGCTCGTAGCGCTTGAGGACGTTGCGTTTTGCACCGAGGGTGCTGGTGGCGCGAAGGCTGCGATGCTGTGACATAGGCCGCTAAAAATGGTTGTTGTTCTTCCGTCGGGCCGCCGACGGGAGCGGGGTTGTAACACAAGCCCGGGTGTATGCAAACGGTAATTTGCAGCTTTTGACACCACCGCTTGGTTGCCTCGCCCCGGTTTCCGTTTGCGGACGGGACCGGGCGCGGCTAGAAATCCTCCCACCATGTTTGGCGAAATCAAAAATTCTCACGGCGAGCGCATTGACCACACCTTCCATCAGGGCGATGCCAACTCGAAGAACCTCGTCATCCTCGGCCACGGCGTGACCGGCAACAAGGACCGGCCTTTCCTCGTGACGCTGGCCAAC
>CAIPBN010000046.1 GCA_903863315.1 uncultured Verrucomicrobiota bacterium
AACGCCTTCGCCCCCGAAATCAACCGCCTCGTCACGGACTACACGGCGAAGGGCGTCAGCTTCTACATCGCGCATGTGGACTGCGACCTAAGCGCCGCCGACGCCCGCAAGCATGCCACGGACTACAGCCTGCGTTGCCCTGTCCTCCTCGATTCACAACACACCCTCGTGAAAGCCCTCGGCGCAACTAGAACGCCGCAAGCCTTCCTCCTCGGCGCTGACGGCAAGACCGTCTATCGCGGCCGCATCAACAATCTCTACGCTGACTACGGCCAGCGCCGCCAGACCGTCACGCAGCACGACTTGCGGAACGCGCTGGATGCCGTGCTCGCCGGCAAGGCCGTTTCGCAGCCCGTGACCGAAGTCATCGGCTGCCACATCCAAACCACCGCCATCAACGCCAAACCATGATGCTCCCCATCGCCTCCGCCCCCTCGAACACCCGCGCCCGTCTTGGACTGCGGTGGCAAGCGCAGCGCGACACCGCTTTTGCCTCCCGCGGAGCGGTGCACGCGGAAGCCGATGGCCCCCGTTCCGCTTCGCGGGACGCCAAAGCGCCGTCGCCGCTGCGCTTTGCCGGCGCACTCCAAATGGCCGCGATGCTCCTCGTCGCCGCGCCGGTCTTGGCCGCCAACCCCAGACCCCAGACGCCAACCCCAAAACCCATCGCCTATACCCCGCGCCCCGCGAACACGCTGACCTTCACGAAGGACATCGCTCCGATTCTCTTCGCCAACTGCGCCTCGTGTCATCGCGCCGGCGAGGTCGCGCCGTTCAACCTCACCAGCTACGCCGACGCCGCCAAGCGCGCGAAGACCATCGCCAGCGTCGTCGAGAAGCGCGTCATGCCGCCGTGGAAGGCCGCGCCCGGCCCGGCCTACGTGGATGAGTGCCGCCTCACCGACGACCAGATTGGCCTCATCAAGCAGTGGGCCGCCGAGAGCGCGAAGGAGGGCAATCCCGCCGACCTGCCCGCCATGCCGAAGTTCCCCGACGGCTGGCGCAACGGCGAGCCGGACCTCGTCATCTCGATGCCCGAGCCTTACACCGTCCCCGCCGAAGGCCGCGACATCTACCGCAACTTCGTCATCCCCACCGGCTTCACGGAGGACAAATGGCTCGCCGCCGTTGAGATTCATCCCGGCAACCGCCGCGTCGTCCACCACGTCCTCGTCCATCTGGATGTCTCCGGCAAGGCTCGTGAACTCGACGCCAAAGATCCCGGTCCTGGCTATCGCACGGGCGGCGGGGTTGGCTTTACCAGCGCCGGTCAAATCGGTGGCTGGGCGCCCGGCAACGTCGCGCGCCGCTCGCCCGACGGCATCGGCGTGAACGTGCCAAAGCACTCCGACATCGTCATCCAGGTCCACTACAACCTCAACGGCAAGCCCGAGACCGACCGCACGCAGATCGGCCTCTACTTCGCCAAAGGCCCCGTGGACAAGCGCGCCCGCCTCTTCCCGCTTGCCAGCCGCATCAGCATCCCCGCCGGCGACGACAACTACCGCGTCACCTCCTCCATGCCCGTGCCCAGCGACGTGACGCTGCGCAGCGTGATGCCGCACATGCACCTGCTGGGCCGCGAGATGAAAGTCTTCGCCACGCTGCCGGACGGAAAGGAACTCCCGCTCGTCCATGTGCCGGACTGGGACTTCAACTGGCAGATGGGCTACGCGTTCAAGGAGCCGGTGAAACTCCCGCGCGGTTCGAAGGTCACGCTCGAAGCCCGCTACGACAACTCGGACAAGAACCCGCGTAACCCGAACTCCCCGCCCAAGCCCGTCCGCTGGGGCGAGCAAACCACCGACGAGATGTGCCTGGCCTACCTGAACTTCACCGTGGACAGCGAGAGCCTCACCCAAGGCAAGACCGTCCCCAGCGTGGCCGACTACCTGCGCAAGGCCGGCGAGGCGCGGAAGAAGAAGCAGGACAAGTAAGACACCGCTGGGCACCGATTCCCTTTGGCCATAAGCTTCAGGCGGCATCACGCGCGCATGACTACACAACCTACCAGGCGCGACTCAGACATACCGATCCTCCCCGGTCACTACCGGCGCACGATGTGGTATTTCGTGCGGTGCTGGCTCGGCATGGCCGTTGGCATCGTCTTGGGCGGCCTTGGTATCCATTGGCAGTCAGTCGCGGTTCAGGTCATCGGGGGATTTGTAACTTTCGCCGCGTTTTTGGGGATGCTCAGCACCATCGGCCGCGCAAACTCGGCGCGTTGTCCGTCTTGTTCCGCGACCATGACACAGGGCTGGGACGCGAAGCAGCAGAGTTCAGATGGCGTGTTCACCTGTCCGAACTGCCAGAGTCGGTGGCGAACATCTGCCACTTGGGGATCGGATTAGTATGCCCACGCCGCCTCATGGGAACTAGCCACCTGAGTCATTGGTTGGGAACGATGTGGTAGTTCAGGGCGGTGGCTTGGCGGTGGAGGCGGGCCAGCTTCTTGCGCTGCATGTTTTCCTCCTCTTTGGCGAACACCTCGGGCTTGAACGGCTGCTTGATTCACTTGGCAAACAACTGCTCGCGTAGTTCGGCTGGCGAGTCCGAAGCGGTGATGGCCTGCGCCAAAGACGCGATGCGCTCCGGCGCGAACATCTCCAGCAGCGACACTTTCAACTCGCCGTCGCCGCACGCGAGCGTGACGTGGTCCCACTGCGCCGAGAGCACGGCGGCGCTGAACTTCTGGATGAGCTTCCCCCGGATGAGCGCGCGCGTGGTCTCAGGCGGCTCGAACATCGCGCGCTGAACCTCGGCTTCCAACGGCACGCCGCGCATCGCGCCGGACTGCTCCAGGCCGAAGTAGAGACCTTCGTCGAAGTCGAGCCGGTGGTATTCGAGGTCGAGGCTTTGCAGCCACGAGTCGTCGTCCGCGACGCCTTGCGTCGCTTGGAACTCGCGGATGAGCGCGAGCTTGGCGACCCAGTCCAGCCGGTCACGGCAGCGCATGGGGTCGGATTCGAGGTCGTTCAGCACGGCTTCCCAATCGGCCACGAGCCCGGCGCGCTCCGGCGTGCCGAGGTCGCAAAGCTCCTTCACCGACGCGAGATAGTCGCGCTGCACGGCGAGGGCGGTGGAGTGCTGGCGGTTCGTGAGCTTCACCTCCCAGCGGTAGCGCGGGTCGCGCGAGATGGCGGGAAGCGCGGCGAGCGGGTCGGCGAGCTGAGGGAAGGCGCGCTTGGGGTCACGGAGGATGGTTTCGAGCACGAGGGCGGTGGTGCCCACTTTAAGGCGCGTGGCGAAGGGCGAGAGGTTCGCGTCGCCGATGATGACGTGGAAGCGCCGCCACTGGCGCGGGTCGGCGTGCGGCTCGTCGCGGGTGTTGATGAGCGGGCGCTTCTGCATCGTGTCCACGCTCTGCAACTCGCTGAAGAAGTCGCTGCGCTGGGCAATTTGAAAGTGCGGCGAGACGAACTTGTCCTCCGCCTCGATGGCGAACTTGCCCGCCCCGGCGAAGATTTGCCGCGTGACGAGGAACGCCTGCTCACCCGCCGCCAGCCGGTCCCACGGCAGCGCGCGCGGCAGGAGGTAATTCTCATGGCAGCCGTAGCTGTGGCCGCGGAAGTCGGTGTTATTTTTGTAGAGGCGGACGGTCGCGCCGCGTGATTTGGAAAGCCGCTGGGCGCAGGCCATCACCACGCGTTCGCCGGCGCGGTCGTGCGCAACCAACTCGGCGAGCGTGGAACACTCGGGCGTGCAGTATTCGGGGTGGGCGTGGTCGTTGTAGAAGCGCGCGCCGTTGCCGAGCGCGAGGTC
>CAIPBN010000047.1 GCA_903863315.1 uncultured Verrucomicrobiota bacterium
CCGCCATCGGCCGGCACCCACTGCGGCCCTTCGAGGAACTTCATGTCCGTGCCGAGGCGATCGACCTTGGCATTGGCGGGGACGCAGAGCTTGAACTCGGCGGCGTTCTTGATCTCGAAGTCGGCGGCGAAGGCGCAGGTGGCGAGGAGGATGGCGGGCAGGAGTAACTTCGTGGTGCTCATGGCGGAGATGGTGTTGATGTGGAGGGCTGAGTTCAAGCGGCAAGGTTCAAAGTTGAAGGCGAAGCGGAGTGCCCGCGAAACACGCGAAAATACGCGAAACGGGAAGGCGTTTCTTTTCGCGTTGTTTCGCGTGTTTAGCGGGCAGAGTCAGTTTTCCGCAGGCGGCCAGCTTACTTCGCGCGGCGCTCGACGACCTCGATGGCGGCCTTGTTCTTCACGATGCGGTTCGGGCCGGCGACGCCGCGCCAGTTCGTGAGCGGATACATCACGGTGCCGCGTCCGATGACGGTGCCGGGGTTGAGCACGGAGTTGCAGCCGATGTCCGCCTTGTCGCCGAGCATCGCGCCGAACTTGCGCAGGCCGGTGTCGTGCGGCTGGCCGTTGACTTCCACGGTGACATTGCCGGGGAGGGACTTGAGGTTGGAGCAGATGACGCCCGCGCCGAGGTGCGCCTTGTGGCCAAGGATGGAGTCGCCCACGTAGTTGAAGTGCGGCACCTGGCAGCCGTTGAAGAGGAAGGAGTGCTTCAGCTCGGAGGAGTTCCCGATGACGCAGCCGTCGCCGACGACCACATGGTCGCGAATGTAAGCGCCGTGCCGAATCTCGCAGTTCCGCCCGATGATGGCCGGACCCTTAATCATCGCGCCGTCCTCAATGACGGTCCCCTCGCCGATGAGGACGTGCTTGCCGATGAAGACGTGCGGCCCGAAGGCGTGTGGTGGGGCATCCTTGGCGCGCGCCTCGATGAAGGCTTTCAGCTTCTTGAGCGCGTCCCAGGCAAACTCACAGCCGTCGAAGAGCGCGGCGTGCTCGGTCTGCGTGAGGTCGAAGAGGTCGGTCGGCTTGAACATGGGCGCAGGCTAGGAAAAAAGCCGGGCGGCGGAAACTGAAAATCCGGCGCGCGGGAGATTCGCTTGTCGGCGCGCGCGGCGTCGCGGATAAAGCCGCCATGCAAACACACCTTGTTCGTCGTTCGTTTCTGCTGGCCGCCGCGCTGCTCGCAACTGCGTTATCCGTTCCGGCGCAAGACGCCAAGCCTTCCACCAACTACGTCCTCAAGGTCACGACCGACCGCGCCGACGCGCTCTACAAGTCCGGCGAAACGGTGACGTTCAAGGTCGAACTCACGCTCGATAAGAAGCCGGTGCCCGAGGCCGAAGTGCAGTGGACCATCACAAAGGATGGCGTGCCGCCCACGACTAGCGGCAAGGTCAAGCTCGCCAATGGCACGGCCGCCATCACCGGCAAGCTGGAGGAGCCGGGCTTCCTGCTGTGCCGCGCCACCTTCACGAGCGCGGACAAGAAAGCTTACACCGGCCTCGGCGGCGCGGGCATTGACCCGTTGAAAATCAAGCCGAGCCAGCCCGTGCCGGCGGACTTCGATGCCTTCTGGGCCGACCAGAAGAAGCAACTCGCCGCCGTGCCGGTCAACGCGCGGCTCACGCCGGTGAAGCAGGCGACGGCGGGAGTGGCGGCGTTTGACTTGCAGGCGGACTCGGTCGGCGCACCGGTGTCAGGCTACTTCGCGAAGCCCGAGGGGGCGAAGCCCAAGAGCCTGCCCATCATCCTCACCGTTCACGGCGCGGGCGTGCGCAGCTCCGGCTTGGGCAGCGCCACCGGTTGGGCAAAGCAGAACTTGCTCGCGTTGGACATCAACGCGCACGGCCTGCCCAACGGCCAGCCGGACAAGTATTACACGGATTTGAGCAACGGCGACTTGAAGGACTACCGCACGCGTGGCCGCGAGTCGCGCGACACGGTTTACTTTCGCGGGATGTTCCTGCGGCTGGTGCGCGCGCTGGATTTCCTCACCGCGCAGCCGGAGTGGGACGGCAAGACGGTGGTGGTGTCCGGTGGAAGCCAAGGCGGGTATCAGGCCATCGTGGCGGGCGGACTGGACCCGCGAGTGACGTTCTTGGCCGCTGGCGTGCCGGCGGGGTGCGACCACACGGGCAGCACGGTGAACCGCATCAACGGCTGGCCGAAGTTTATCGCCACCGGGGAGCAGCCGCCCGCGAACGTCGTTGAGGCCGTCCGTTATTACGATGCGATGAACTTCGCCACGCGCACGAAGGCCGGCGCGGTGTTTACCGTGGGCTTCATCGACGTCACCTGCCCACCTACCAGTGTGTATGCGGCCTACAACAACATCAGCGGGAAGAAATCCATCCATAACGACCCGGATGCAGGCCACACCAGCACGGCCAAGGCAGGCGCTGCCATCCGCAGCGCCATCACCCAGCACCTGCAAGCCCAGGCCGCCAAATAGCCGGCGCTGTCGTCAGTGAAAAAGAGATTCGGGCAGCAGACGCCAAGGAGGTGGGGATGGGGAATCCCGCTGAAGAAACGTGCTGCCGCCCGAATCAAGCTTCAAAAAACTACTGCAGGCTAGGACGCATAAACCAGTTGTCAACTACCGCCACGGCCAGCCCCAAGATTTCCAGGTCAAACCTCGTCCTCACCGCACCACCACCGCCGGCTCCCAGACGTTCGGATTCTTCGCCGGCACCAAGTCATGCTCACCGAAGAGCGGGACGGGAAATTCGCTCGGCAAGTCAGCGTTCAGATGCCGCGCGCGGTTGGGACCGGTGAGCTTCTGCGCGTCGATCTTCCGCTGGAGGGTCATGAAGGCGTGGATGAGCGCCTCAGGACGCGGCGGGCAACCGGGGATATGCACATCCACCGGAATGAAACGGTCGATGCCCTTGAGCACGTTGTAGCCCTGCTTGAACGGCCCGCCTGAAATCGCGCATGCGCCCATGGCGATGACGTATTTCGGCTCCGGCATCTGGTTGTAGAGGCGCACTACCTGCGGAGCCATCTTCTTGGTCACCGTGCCGGCAACGATCATCAAGTCCGCCTGCCGCGGCGACGGGCGGAACACCTCCGCGCCAAAGCGGGACAAGTCATAGCGCGCCATGCTCGCCGCCATCATCTCGATCGCGCAGCAAGCCAGACCAAAGGACAACGGCCAGACGGAGTTCTTCCGGCCCCAGTTGTAAAGCTCCTCGAGCTTCACCACCACGACGCCTTGCTTACTGAGTTCGTTGCGAAGTCCGTCGTCCATGGCAGGTCCCTTTACTTCCACGTCAGCACTCCCTTCACCCACGCCCAAGCCAACCCCTCGACGAGCAGCAGCACAAACAGCAGCATGGCCAAGCACGCGCCCACGGACAGGCCCGTGAAGGCAACGCAAAAGGGCAGCAGGAAAATCGTCTCCACGTCGAAGATCAGGAACAGGATGCCATAGAGATAATACTCCGACTTGAAGGCCACCCAAGCGTCGCCCTTGGACTCCAGGCCGCACTCGTAAGTCGCGTTTTTCATCTCACCCGGTTTCGCTGGGGAGAAGATCTTCGACCACAACCAAGCCAGGATGAGCGGCCCGATCGCGAAGCCCAGCGCCATCACGAAAAAAACCAGCAGGAAGAGGTAAGGATGTCGGTCAGCGCCCATGAGAGTTCAGTTCGCTTGCGGGTCGTGCCGGTGGAGGCCGACGGACTGCGCGATGTCGTCAAATTCCTCGTGCGAAACCTCTGCAAGCTGCTTGCCCTTCTGCTTGAGCTTCTCGTTGATCTTGATGGCCTTCTCGGTCATCGCCTCGTGCGTCTCCTGCGAGCCTCCGATCATGGCAAAGTTCGGGCCGGTGGTGACGCGCTTGTGACCATCCGAGTCAAGCCCTACCCCGAGCAGCAGGGCTTTGGCGGGATTTGGCTTTTTTGACTGCTTCGGCACGCGCGGGAAATTAACGACCGATCCCAAAACTGCAAGGCACAAGTCAGTGCCCGCCTGCCTCCGCAGGCTTCCTAGCCGGCTCCGGATGCATGCCGGCGAAGACAGGACCAAAAAAAATCTCGCCCAGCCAACGAGCCTTGTTAGGCTACGGCACCTAACTCGGTTTTATCCCAAACCCAACCAACATGGAACCTACAGGCGATATCGCAGTCATTGGCCTGGCCGTCATGGGCCAGAACCTCATCCTCAACATGAACGACCACGGCTTCACTGTCGTGGCCTACAACCGCACCACGTCGAAGGTGGATGACTTCCTCGCCAACGAGGCCAAGGGCACGAACGTGCTCGGTGCGCACTCCATCCCGGAGCTGATGAGCAAGCTCAAGCGTCCCCGCCGGGTCATGCTCATGGTCAAGGCCGGGAAGCCGGTGGATGAATTCATCGAGACGCTCCTGCCGCACCTCGAAGCGGGCGACATCGTGATTGATGGTGGTAACTCCCTCTTCGGCGACACCGACCGCCGCGTGAAGTATCTCGAATCAAAAGGCTTTCAATACATCGGCACCGGCGTGTCCGGCGGCGAGGAAGGCGCGCGGCGCGGACCTTCGATCATGCCGGGTGGTTCGCACTCGGCCTGGGCAGCGGTGAAGCCGATCTTCCAGGGCATCTCGGCGAAGGTGGACGGCGGCGCGCCTTGCTGCGACTGGGTGGGCGAAGGGGGTGCGGGCCACTACGTGAAGATGGTCCACAACGGCATCGAGTATGGCGACATGCAGCTAATCTGCGAGGCCTACAACATCATGAAGCACGGTTTGGGCATGAGTGCCGACGAGATGCATGAGGTGCTCAAGGAGTGGAACACCGGCGACCTTGACAGCTACCTCATCGAGATCAGCCGCGACATCCTTGCCAAGAAGGACGAGGACGGTTCCCCGCTCGTGGACAAGATCCTCGACACAGCCGGCCAGAAGGGCACCGGCAAGTGGACTGTCATCAATTCGCAGGATCTCGGCATCCCCATCACTTTGATGGCGGAGGCAGTTTACTCCCGTTGCGTCTCGGCGCTGAAGGATGAGCGCGTGAAGGCGGCGAAGAAGTTGAAGGGCCCGCGCCCGGCGCTCACTAGCATCGCAGCTAATCCCGAGCGCAAGAAGCAGTTCATCGCCGACATCCGCGACGCGCTCTACGCTTCGAAGATCGTCAGCTACGCGCAGGGCTACATGCTCATGCGCGCTGCGGCGAAGGAATACGGCTGGAACCTCAACTACGGCGGCATCGCCCTTATGTGGCGCGGCGGCTGCATCATCCGGTCACGCTTCCTGGGCAAGATCAAGGAAGCCTACGACAAGAATCCAAAGCTGATGAACCTGATGCTGGACGACTACTTCCGTGGGGAGATCAAGCGCTGCCAGAAGGGCTGGCGCAAGATTGTCTCCACGGCGGCGTTGCGCGGCATTCCGGTGCCGGCCTTCAGCACCGCGCTGGCGTTCTACGATCAGTATCGTTCGGCGGTCCTGCCGGCGAACCTGCTCCAAGCGCAGCGCGACTACTTCGGCGCGCACACCTACGAGCGGCTGGACAAGCCGCGCGGCGAGTTCTTCCACACGAACTGGACCGGTCGCGGCGGCAACATATCGTCAAGCACGTATAACGTGTAGCAAGCACACCCCGCTTTAGCCGCACAGCCGGCAGTTGCCATCCGTTGCAACTGCCGGCTTTTTGCTGACATTTTCCTTCACCGTCCGCGCCAAATCCGCCATCGTGCGCGGCCTATGAACTTGTTCGATTTGCAGGGTGAAGTCGCCGTCGTCATCGGAGCCACGGGCGTGCTCGGCGGCGCGCTGGCCGACGGTCTCGCAGAAGCCGGGGCGAAGGTTGGGGTCCTCGGCCGCAACGCCGAGCGCGGCGAGGCGCGCGTGAAAGCAATCCAAGGCAAAGGTGGCACGGCGGCGTTCTTCAACTGCGATGCCATCTCGCGCTGCTCGCTCACCGAGGCGCATGAACAAATCGAAGCCAAGCTCGGTGCGCCCACCATTCTCGTGAACGCTGCCGGTGGCAACGCCCCGCAAGTCACTGTCACCGCCGAACGTCCGTTCGAGCAAATCCAGCTCGCCGACTGGCAGGCGAACTTCGACCTCAACCTCGCGGGTGGCGTGCTGCTGCCCTGCCAGGAGTTCGGCCCCGCCATGTGCAAGCGCGGGCGCGGCAGCATTATCAACATCGCCAGCGTCTCCGCCCACCTGCCACTCTCACGCGTGGTCACTTACTCCGCCGCAAAGGCCGCCGTGTTGAGCCTTTCGCAATTCCTCGCCCGCGAGTGGGCCGCGAAGGGCGTGCGCGTGAACACCCTCACGCCCGGCTTCTTCCCTGCCGAGCAGAACCGCAAGCTGCTCTTTAACGAGGACGGCTCGCCCACCGCGCGCACCAAGTCCATTTGGGGCCACACACCCATGAACCGCTTCGGCGAGTCGCATGAACTCATCGGCGCGTGCCTCTTCCTCGCCAGCCAGAAGGCCAGCAGCTTCGTCACCGGCACGGACATCCGCGTGGACGGCGGGTTCTTGAGCCAGACGATTTAAGCCGAACCATGAACTTGCTCGCTTCAACGGCTCAAACTGGGTCCACGGTCTCCTCAGCCCAAGTCGCCGAACTCGTCGCACAGGCGTGTCCGGCCAAGGATTATCGCGGCAAGAAGATCCTCCTCATCGTGCCCGACGCCACGCGCACCGCGCCGGTGGGGTTGATGTTCCAGACGCTGTTCAAGCAAATCGGTGCGGTCACGGCGAACTTCGACATCCTCATCGCGCTCGGCACGCATCAGCCGATGAGCGAGGCGGCGATTTGCGACCGCTTGGAAATCTCCGCCGCCGAGCGCACGGCCACCTACGGCGCGGTCCGCTTCTTCAACCACGAGTGGGACAACCCCGCCGCGCTGCGCAACGTCGGCACGCTCACGAAGGCCGACACACGCGAACTGTCCGACGGCCTCTTCGAGCTGGACGTGCCGGTAGAGGTCAACAAGCGCGTCTTCGACTACGATCAGGTCGTCATCATCGGCCCGGTGTTCCCGCACGAAGTTGTCGGGTTCAGCGGCGGCAACAAGTATCTGTTTCCCGGCGTGGCGGGACCGGAGATTTTGAACTTCTTCCACTGGCTGGGCGGTTGCGTGACCAACCCGATGACCATCGGCAACAAGTGGACGCCCGTCC
>CAIPBN010000048.1 GCA_903863315.1 uncultured Verrucomicrobiota bacterium
CATCGTCTTCTCCAGCTCGTTGGGCATGAGGGAGGTGCTGCTGCTGGTGAGCTTGGCGAGGTTCGCGCGGAGGATGGTTTCCTCGACGCCTTGCGCGGCGCGGAGGGTGACGCTGGTGGGCGTGTCGCTCGTGAGCAGGCCGGTGAGGGAACGGCCGTCCTTGGTCTCGGCTTCGTAGGCGGTGAAGCCGGGGTAAATCTCCGCGTCGGGCACGAGGATGTGGAGGAGGATGGCTTCGGCGGGCTGGAGGCGCACGCCGGTAAGTTCCGGGCCGACGCGCTGTCCCTCGCCCGCGAACTGGTGGCAGGCGGCGCAGGTCTTCACGAAGACGGCCTTGCCGTTCTTCGCGTTGGCGGGGAGCGCGAGCACGGCCTTGTGGTCTTCATAGACTTTCATGCGGTCGGCGGCAACTTGGGGCTGGAAGGCCTTGGCAGCGCGGGCGGCCACGGCGGCGTCCTTGTGCTTGAGCAGCGGGTTGCGGCGGTTCGCGGGCACGGCCCAGGGCTGCACCACGCCCTTCTCGACGGCTTCGAGCAGCACGAGTTGCAGCGCGGGCTGCGAGAGCATCGCGGTGAGGACGGCGTCGCGGACGGGCGGGGTGTAGCTGCGCCAGCGCTCGCGCTCGACGAACCACTCGCCGGCCTTCGCGCCGGGCAACTGGCTCAACGCGCGCACGGCGGCGGCCTGCAACTCGTTGGGCGTCTGCGGGGCGATGAGCGACTGGAGGGCCGCGCCGGCGGTGGCGGCGTCGCTGTGGGCGAGGAGGTCAATGGCGGCGAGCCGCTCGGGCGTGGGCGCGGTGGCGGTCGCGACGGTCTTACTGGCGGCGGCGAACAGCTCGCCGAGGCGGCGCGCGGTGTCGGGGTTCGCCGAGGCGAGCGTGACGAGGGCGGAACGGCCATCCTTGCCGAGTGCGCGTGCTCGCGTGCTTTCAGCAAGCCCGGTCAAGTTCGCCGCGACCCAATTCTGCCCAGTTCGGTCGTCACTGTCGCCAACCGCTTCAAACCCCTCCAGTAAATCGCCGAGTGTTTTCCGCAGTGAATCAGGTGTCTGAGATGCCCCTACCAGCTTGCCCATTTCGTTCATGAACGGTGCCAACTGACTGGGCTGTTTGACCGCACCGACCAAGTGCAGCACGAATGTCATGTTCCCGTCGCCGGAAGAAAGCGCAGCCACCCTGCTCCAGCGGCTCTGAAGGTTTTGTGCCGCGACTTTGGCAAGTATCTCTTGTGACCAATCAGCCCGGTTGTCGCCGAGCAGCAATGCCAGTCGAAAATCAACTTGTGGGTTGCGTTGTGCCAAGAGCCGCTCGGCGGTTTCTTTCGTCACCGCCTTTGTCAACGAACGGTATTCGGCAAGTTGCAGAGCAACGTCTCGCACTTGCGGGTCTGAGTCCTTCAGAGCCTTCTCCAAAGTCTCTATCGTGAGCTTGTCCCACCGATTCAAGAGGGCCAGACACACAGCCCGCTTGGCAGGACTACCCGCAGAGACGGAAGTTTGAAATGCGACTAAATCTAGCGTGTTGAGGGAGACTCTTTCCATCAACAGCCGAAATGTAGTTTGCCGCACCCATGCGTTCGTGCTGTCGAGCAGCGAGACGGCTGTTATTGCGCGGTCCACATCGAACCCCGGGATTCGCACTGGTGTCTTCGGCTTAGGCTTGTTTTCCACGATGCGCCAGATTCTCCCCATCGTCTTCCCCGCCTCGTAGTCGAGGGTGCCGCGGATGTGTTCGGGGAGATACTGCGGGTGGTCAATCACCTTGCGATACATGTCGCAGATGTAGAGCGCGCCGTCCGGGCCGGTGGCGCTGAAGACGGGGCGGAACCAGGTGTCGGCGCTGGCGAGAAATTCGCGGC
>CAIPBN010000049.1 GCA_903863315.1 uncultured Verrucomicrobiota bacterium
AGCCCGGCGCCTTGACGGCGACGACGCGCAGCGTGCCGCGGAGCTTGTTCACGACGAGCGTCGCGAGGGCTTCGCCTTCGATGTCTTCCGCGATGATGAGCAGGGGCTTGCCGAGCTGGGCCACCTTCTCGAGCACCGGGAGGAGATCCTTCATGGCCGAGATCTTCTTGTCATGAATCAGGATCATGGCGTTCTCGAGGTTCGCTTCCATCGTCTCGGCATTAGTCACGAAGTAGGGCGAAATGTAGCCCTTGTCGAACTGCATGCCTTCGACGACGTCGAGCGTCGTTTCGATGCTCTTGGCACGGCCGAGGTCGGTGAGTTCGAGGTTCTCGAGCTTGAGGCCGAGGTCCTCGCTGATGAACTTGCCACCGGTGAGGATCGCGATGTCCTCGCACATGGCCTTGCGCCGGTCACCGAAGCCGGGGGCCTTGACGGCCACGACGTTCAGGATGCCACGGAGCTTGTTCACGACGAGCGTCGCGAGGGCTTCGCCTTCGACTTCCTCGGCGATGATGAGCATGGGCTTGCCGACCTTGGCAACCTTCTCGAGGAGCGGGAGCATGTCCTTGAGGGAGCTGATCTTCTTCTCGAAGAGGAGCACGTAGGCGTCCTCGAGCTTGGCTTCCATGGTGTCCGCGTTGGTCACCATGTAAGGGCTGAGATAGCCCTTGTCGAACTGCATGCCTTCGACGACGTCGAGGGTGGTCTCGATGGACTTCGCCTCTTCAACCGTGATGGTGCCGTCCTTGCCGACCTTGTCCATCGCGTCGGCGATGATCTCGCCGATGGTGGCGTCCCAGTTGGCGGAGACGGTTGCGACCTGCTTGATCTCTTCCTTGTCCTTGACCTTCTTGGCGATCTTGTCGAGGTGCGCGACGGCGGCGTCCACGGCCTTTTGAATGCCGCGCTGGATGCCGATCGGATTCGCACCGGAGGTCACGTGCTTGAGGCCTTCACGGAAGATGGCTTCCGCGAGGACCGTGGCCGTGGTGGTGCCGTCACCAGCGGAGTCGCTGGTCTTGCTGGCGACTTCGCGAACCATCTGGGCGCCCATGTTTTCGTAGGCGTCCGCGAGTTCGATTTCCTTGGCGACCGTGACACCGTCCTTGGTGACGGTCGGGGAACCGAACTTTTTGTCGATCACGACGTTGCGGCCTTTCGGGCCGAGGGTCGCGGCGACGGCCTTCGCGAGCTTGGAGACGCCCCGGAGGAGGGTCTGACGCGCGGCTTCATCGAACAGGAGTTGTTTTGCTGCCATAGTAGTTGCTGTTTTCTTGGTTAATGGTTTGGGTCGGGATTACTTGATGACAGCGAGGATGTCGTCGCTGCTGAGAATCTTGTATTCCTTGCCGTCGATCTTGATCTCGGTGCCGCCGTATTTGCTGGCGAGCACGCGGTCACCGACTTCGACCTCGAAGGGGATCTTCTTGCCGTTGTCGTCCGTCTTGCCGGTGCCGAGGGCGCGAACCACGCTCTCTTGCGGCTTCTCTTTGGCGGTGTCGGGGATGATGATGCCGCCCTTCTTTGCTTCTTTTTCCTCTGCTGCTTCCACGAGGACGCGGTCGCCGAGGGGTTTCACGTTTAGTGCCATGGTGTGTTTCTGTTTGGTTTGGTTGTTTGATTTACTGCGAATCAAATCCCGCGGCACCCGCCGTGGGAAAAGTTGTTATTGAGGGAAGAGTCGCATGGGATGGACGGCCACTGCGGTTACTTCTTCTTCTCGTCCACGACCTCGGCGTCAATCACCGGGCCTTGGTCCTTCTCAGTCTTGGGCTCGGGGCCGGGGGGCGCACCGGCGGCCTTGCTGGCCTGGGCCTTCTCGGCGGCGGCCTTGTAAAGCTGTTCAGAGGCGGCCTGCACTGCTTCGTTGAGCTTGTCGCGGGCCTCGCGAATCTTGTCGGCGTCGGTGCCGGAGAGGGCTTCGCGGGCCTGCTTCACGGCGTCCTCGATCTTGGACTTGGCCGCGCTGTCGAGCTTGTCGCCGTTGTCCTTGATGAGTTTTTCGGAGCGATAGACCACGCTGTCGGTCTCGTTGCGGGTTTCGATTTCCTCGCGCTTGGCCTTGTCTTCCTCGGCGTGCGCCTCGGCGTCCCGGCGCATCTTTTCGACCTCCTCCTTGGACAGGCCGCTGCTGGCGGTGATGGTGATCTTCTGTTCCTTGCCGGTGCCCAAATCCTTGGCGCTGACGTGGAGGATGCCGTTGGCGTCGATGTCGAAGGTCACCTCGATCTGCGGCACGCCGCGTGGCGCCGGCGGAATGTCCGTGAGGTGAAATTTGCCGATGGTCTTGTTGTCGCGGCTGAACTGGCGTTCGCCTTGCAGCACATGGATCTCGACGCCGGGCTGGCTGTCGCTCGCGGTGGAGAAGATTTCCGACTTGCGCGTCGGGATGGTGGTGTTGCGCTCGATGAGGCGGGTGAACACGCCGCCCAAGGTTTCGATGCCTAGCGAGAGCGGGGTCACGTCCAGCAGGAGCACGTCCTTCACGTCGCCCTTGAGCACGCCGCCTTGGATGGCCGCGCCGACGGCGACGACTTCATCCGGGTTCACGCCTTGATGCGGGGGCTTGTTCACCAGCGCGCGCGCGGTCTCGACGACGCGGGGCATGCGGGTCATACCGCCCACGAGCACGAGCTCGTCAATCTTGTCGGCGCTGAGGCCGGCGTCGTTCATGCAATCCTTCACCGGCTTGATGGTGCGCTCGAAGAGCTCGTCGCAGAGCTGCTCCATCTTGGCGCGGGTGAGCTTGGTGGAGATGTGCTTCGGGCCGCTGGCGTCGGCGGTCACGAAGGGCAGGTTGATGTCATAGACCTGCGAGCTGGACAGGGCAATCTTCGCCTTCTCAGCCTCTTCCTTGATGCGCTGGAGCGCGTCCGGTTGCTTGCGGAGGTCGATGCCCGAGTCCTTCTTGAACTCGTCGAGGATCCAGTCCATCACGCGGTTGTCCCAGTCGTCACCGCCGAGGTGGGTGTCGCCATTCGTGGCCTTGACCTCAAAGACACCGTCGCCGATTTCCAAGACACTGATGTCGAAGGTGCCGCCGCCAAGGTCATACACCGCGATCTTCTCGTCCTTTTTCCGGTCGAGGCCGTAGGCGAGCGAGGCGGCGGTGGGCTCGTTTATGATGCGGAGGACTTCCAGACCGGCGATCTTGCCCGCGTCCTTGGTGGCCTGCCGTTGGGAGTCGTTGAAGTATGCAGGGACCGTGATGACCGCTTGGGTGATGGTTTCGCCCAGGCGCGTTTCGGCGTCGGCCTTGAGCTTGGCGAGGATCATCGCGGAGATTTCCGGCGGGCTGAACTGCTGGGGCTTGCCGTCCACTTCGACTTCCACGGCGGCGTCGCCGTTGGCGGCGCGGACCACCTTGTAGGGCACGCGCTTGATCTCCTCCTGCACCTCGGCAAACTTGCGGCCCATGAACCGCTTCACGGAGTAAACCGTGTTGCGCGGATTTGTCACCGCCTGCCGCTTGGCCGCCTCGCCCACGACGCGTTCGCCGGACTTGGTGAAGGCGACGACCGACGGAGTGGTGCGTTTGCCCTCGGAGTTCTCAAGCACCAGCGGTTCGCCCCCTTCCATGACTGCCATGCAGGAGTTCGTGGTGCCCAAATCAATGCCCAAGACTTTTGCCATAGAATATGTTTATTAAAGCTACATGCCCATCAAGCATCATCAGTGCCAGTGCGGGTGTTTATTATGCAACACACTATGAAACAGGCAGTTAGGCTGAATCTTCATCGCAGGCACCAAGGCCGGACAGTCTAGGAACACTACCAAAGCGTGACAGTGTGACGCAGTTTGGTGGCACTTGGCACACTTGAGTCATGGTTTTGGCTGTCCTGCGCAGTTCGGTGTGGCCAGAGGTGGGGAGCGCCGGACGTGGACACAAAGCCCGGTCTGGTTGGGGGTGCCGCCGGTCGCCGGTGTCGGAGCTTGGCTTGCCGGGGAAGCAAGGCCTTGATGCCTCACCACGACATGATGGGCAGGAGGCTCGCGTAATCGTCGGTCCAGAGCGGGACCGGCTTGTGGCTTTGCTCCTTTGATTCAGGCGGGGACAGGCTGGTGATTGCCTCAATCAAGGGCGTGTTCTTGGAAAGCAGCACCCAGGTGGAGGTGTAGATCCACCATTCCTCGGCGGTGTTGCTGTCCTCCACAGTCACCATGGAGTAGCCGAATTCCTTGGCGAGATTGGCCACCACGGGTTCGAGATTGAGGTAGCGGTTGGAGATGTGCACGGCGAGCACTCCGTCGGGAGCCAGGTGTTTCTGATAGATTTGCATGGCCTCCTTGGTCAGCAGATGGACCGGGATGGCGTCGCTGCTGAACGCGTCGAGCGCGAGCACATCCAGCTTTTGCGGCTCTTCGCGTTCCATGGAAAGCCGGGCATCACCCATGATGATGTCCACCTTGGCCCCGTTGGTGATCGTGTCGTTGACGTAGGTGAAGCGCGAGGTTGCGAGGCGCTTGACCTCGGTGTTGATCTCGTAAATGCGCACGTAATCTCCCTTTTGGCCAAACGCGGCCAGTGTGCCGGTGCCCAGGCCGACCACGCCGATGCGTTTTTCCTTCCGGGGAAAATTCAGGATGGCCAGGGCAACGCCGCTCTTCTCCCCGTAGTAGCTGGTGATGCGCCGGCGCTGCTCGGGTTCGGTGAACTGAAAACCATGCGTGATGCGGCCGTGCTGAAGCAGCAGGTAGCGCGAGCCGGGGGTGTCGTCGCCGTATTGCAGCACGGACATG
The DNA here is from genome assembly GCA_903863315.1 of uncultured Verrucomicrobiota bacterium. Classification (GTDB taxonomy): domain Bacteria; phylum Verrucomicrobiota; class Verrucomicrobiia; order Limisphaerales; family SXTU01; genus SXTU01. Next base: position 4,744 of record CAIPBN010000049.1, read on the forward strand.
GCGCCGTAGAAATTGCGCGTGGACTCAATCAAGTTATCCCGCTCGTGGCTCTGGACATAGAATGCGAGGCAGACCGCCAGCGCGGGCAGCGAGCTGGCCAGCCACGCATGGAACCGCCACCATTGAAAGTCCGGCACCCGCCAGTTGGGCAGGCAGACGAGCCACACCAGCACGGCACAGGCCCCGCAGGACCACGCCAGTTCCGCATAGGTGTCGAAAACATGCGGCGCGACGACTGCCACGAGGAACCCGCCTACCGCCCCGCCCAGTGAGATCATCAGGTAAAAGCCCGTCAGCCAGCGCGGGTGCGGTTTCAAAGCATACAACTCCCCGTGGCAGACCATGCAACTGACGAACAGCGTCAGGCAGAACGCCGCCACCTGCCAGCCGATGCCAATCGAGTTGATGTTGGCCAGCACGTAGATCAGCCAGCCGAAACACCCCAGCATTGCCGGCAGGAAGATCGGCCGCCAATACCACTGCTGCGCATCGAAGCAGAGGATGAACGTCAGCAGATACAGGCTTAACGGCAGCACCCAGAGGAAGGGAATCACCGCCACGTCCTGGCACAGCTTGTTGGTGGTGGCCAGCAGCAGCGCCGAGGCGCAGGCGGGCAGGGCGAGCCAGAGGAATTTTTGGCGCAGCGAAGGCACGGCCACGGGCTCCTCCGCGGCGAGCGTCGTGCCCTTGGCGGGCAGTTCATCGGCGACTCCCCGTTTCCACAGAAGCCACGCACACCACGCGGCGGACAGCGCATAGGCCACCAATCCCCAACCCCAGTAATCCGCCTGCACTTTCCGCGCCAGCACGGGCTCGAAGAGGAAGGGAAACCCCAGCAGGGCGAGCAGCGAACCGATGTTCGACAGTGCATACAGCCGGTAGGGGGACCGGTCCGGGTGCAACCGCGCGAACCACGCCTGCATCAACGGGCCCGTGGTCGAGAGCACGAAGTAGGGCAGGCCGATGCTCGCCCCGAGCAGCAGCAGGATGTGCCCGATGGGCGAGTCCACGGACTGGGGTTTCCAATGGTCCGCCGGGGTGATGGGCAGCACCGCGACCGCGGCGATGAGGAGCACCAGATGCACCACCGCCTGCTGGCGGGGCTTGAGCCACCGGGAGGCAAAGTGCGCGTAGGCATAGCCGCCGAGCAACACCAGTTGGAAGAACAGCATGCACGTGGTCCACACGCCGGGCGTGCCGCCAAACCACGGGAGGATGTATTTCCCAATGAGGGGTTGAACCAGGAAGAGCAGGAACGCCCCCGTGAAAATCGTCAGCGCAAATGGCAGCATGGCAATGGCCCGCCGGCCAAGCGGACCAGGCGGAAAAGTTCGGCGGAGGATGGAGTTTCCGCCCCGGTTGGAAAGGAGAATGTGGTCGTCACTCCCGCTCGTAATCCCAATCTTTATCCTGCTCCACCGGTGCTTGTCAGATAGCCGCCGTGGATTTCTGCGATGGCGCAGCCGAAACTCCGCATGCACACTCGGAGTCCACACAGCCATGCAAATGCTGCAAGCCCCAAGCTCCAAGGTCCAAAGAAGCTCCCAATCCCAAGTTCCAACTGGCGGTGGGCGATCACGGCGTCTTTTTGGTGCTTGGTGCTTGATGCTGCTTTGGAGCTGGGGATTTGGGATTTGGAGCCTCCCGGCCGACGCCGCTCCGGCCCCCCGCCCGAACATCATCTACATCCTCTCCGATGATATGGGCTTCTCTGACATCGGCTGCTACGGCGGGGAGATTGCCACGCCGAATCTGGACGCGCTCGCGGCAGGCGGGCTGCGCTTCACGCAGTTCTACAACACCGCGCGCTGCTGCCCGACGCGCGCGTCGCTGCTCACGGGACTTTACCCGCACCAGGCCGGCATCGGACACATGGTGGACAGCAAGAAAGGCGGCCCCGGTTACCAGAACGACTTGAACCAGAGCAGCATCACCATCGCGCAGGCGCTCAAGCCCGCCGGCTACCGCAACTACGTCGTCGGCAAATGGCACGTGACGCCGCGCGCGGCCGACCCGCAGCAGCCGGCGAAGCACAACTGGCCGCTCCAGCGCGGCTTCGACCGCTTCTACGGCACCATCCACGGCGCGGGCAGCTTCTTCGACCCGAACACCCTCACGCGCGACAACCAGTTCATCTCGCCACACGCCG
>CAIPBN010000050.1 GCA_903863315.1 uncultured Verrucomicrobiota bacterium
CCGGTCTTCACCTGGAGCGTCCCCGGCATGTGGTATGACATCGGGTCCAAGGAGACGCTCGACGAGGCCAACCGCATCTTCGCGCGGAAGTGACGGGCGACCTCTACTCCCTTTTTAGATGTCCGCTCTCCGGCCAGTTAAGGGAACCGACGCCGGGTTGACCGGCGATGACCAAGTTCGCATTGCGCTAGGTGCGATCGCTGGGCGTGGCGGAGTTGCGCAGATGAGCGACATCTACACGGCGTTCGAGGCCATTCTCAACCCGAAGGGATACACGCTCTCCGAGCAAGGCAAAGCTAGTCTCCGCTTTTTCGTCAACAAGGTTGCCGTCGAAGCCGGCTATCTTCATCCACACGACAAGGAATCGCCCGGATGGCACCTCACCTCGCAGGGTCGGGAGTTCCTCACCGCGCTCGCCGAACCTGCCGAAACCACAATCAACGTTGATACAGGAGCAGAGCAGAGTTCGCCGTCAGAGACAGCGCGCGGGGATGCGTTCGAGCAGTATTTCATACGCGTTCTGCGGGCTGCGTATCCTAACTACGCCTGGTATCACCAAGGTCGTGACAAACGCCGCGAGCGCGGCGTGGACTTTGTCGGCAACCGACTCGGTGATGCGCGCGGTGAACCAAGCAGCATCGGTGTTCAGGTCAAGTTTCACAGCCCGAACAACGCGCCTACTGAGCGCGAATGGCTCAAGTTCCTTGCTGGTTGCTTTTCACGTCGTCTCGACGCGGCGGTTTTCGCTACTACAGGCAAGCTCACCGGCGAACAACGCCGCGAAGCGCAGGAGGCGCGAGTAATCGTTATTGAAGGTCGTGACGAAGTGACCCGTCTCGCCTCGCAACACGGAGTTCCTCGCTTTGAGCTTTTCGACAATGAACCAAGCGCTGGCCATGCGTTGGGTTCAAGGCGTTAAACGCTCTTCTTAGTCCTGTATTCTCCCGCTTCACGCAGCTCCACCTGTTGAATCGCCCACTGCGCGTGCTCGGCGATGAGCGGCTCGGGGTCGGTGGCGGCTTGCCGCAGGGCGGGGAGCGCGGAGGCGTCGCCCACGTTGCCCAGCGCCACGCAGACGTTGCGCAGCAGGCCGCGCCGCTTGGTGCGCAGCATGGGCGTGCCGGCGAAGCGCCGTTTGAAGGCCGCGTCGTCCAGCGCCAGCAACTCCAGCAGGTCCGGCTGCGCGAGGTCGGCCCGGGCGTGCCCGCGCATCAGGCTGCCGGCTTGCGCGAACCGGTTCCATGGACACGCGGCCAGGCAGTCGTCGCAGCCATAGATGCGGTTGCCGATGGCCGGGCGCAGCTCGACCGGGATGGCGCCTTTCAACTCAATGGTCAGGTAGGAGATGCAGCGGCGGGCATCAAGCTGGAAGGGCGCGGTGATCGCCTGGGTGGGACACGCGGTAATGCACCGCGTGCAGGAGCCGCAACGGTTCTTCTCCGGCGCGTCCGGCTCCAGCTCCAGCGGCGTGAGAATCTCCGCGAGGAAGAACCAGTTGCCCAGCCGGCGGCTGATGAGGTTCGTGTGCTTGCCGGCAAAGCCCAGACCGGCGCGCTGCGCGAGGTCACGCTCCAGCACCGGGCCGGTGTCCACATACCAGAGCGAACGCGTGCCGCCGCCAAGCTGGTCCACGAACGCCGTAAGCTGCCGGAGCGGTTCGGCCAGGAGATCGTGGTAGTCCGGGAAACGGGCGTAGCGGGCGACCACGCCAGTTGTCAGTGCGGATGCCTCGGAGCCGCCACTGGACACTGCACACTGATTGCTGATTACTTTTTCCTCCGCGTAGCTCACCGCGAGGCAAATCACCGTCCGCACCCCGGCGAGCACCTGCTGCGGGTCCACGCGCTTGTGGGCGTTGCGGGCGATCCAGGCCATCTCCCCGTGCTGGCCGGTGGCGAGCCAGCGGTCCAGATGCGCGCGGTGTTCCGGGGCGGCGGCGCTGGTGAAGCGGCAATCGTCAAAGCCCAGTTCCCGGGCGCGCTGGCGGATGGCCGCTTTCACATCCGCGGCGGATGCTGCACGGCGGCGCGGAAGTTGTGCAGCACATGGGCGGCGATTTCCTTCACCGAGCGCTGCTCCGTGTTCACGAGCACGTCGCAGTTCTTGTAAGCCGCCTCCCGGCTCGCGAGCAGGGCGCGGATTTTCCCGAGCGGATCGGGGTCCTGGAGCAGAGGCCGGTGCGTCTGGTGTTTCGTGCGCTGGTAAACGGTCTCGGGCGTGGCCCAGAGGCACGCGACGAGCGAATGCGACTTGAG
>CAIPBN010000051.1 GCA_903863315.1 uncultured Verrucomicrobiota bacterium
AAGATGACCGACCCGGAGCACTGGTCGGATTACCTGGCGCGCCTCCAGCGGTGGCAGGCGAAAATCGCGCCGGGCAACATTCTCCGCCTCGAAAACAACCGCTACCACATCTGGGGCGAAGGCGAACCCATCGCGTATCCCGTGCTGCATCCGCGCGGAGCCGCACGCGATTTGAAGGCGCTCAAGGGCCTCTCGCTCGGCGACACCGGCGAGCAAAGCCAGGTCGCCGGCAAATGGCGCGCGCCCGCGCTGGAGCACATCACACTTTACGTGCAATCGCGCTTCCTATGGGACTCGGCCCAAGACGTGGACGCCGTGCTCGACGAGTATTGCCGCCTGTTTTATGGCCCTGCTGCGAAGGCGATGAAGGAGGCCATCACCTACGCGGAGCAGCACCTTGCCTTCAAGGACCAGAGCCGGCGCGGCCGCGGCAACCCGGCCAGTGTTTCCCTGGCCGTCAGCCTCCGGTTCCGCGAGCTGCTCGAAGCGGCGCGCAGCGTCGCCGGCGACACCGTTCACGGCCGGCGAGTTTTGGCCATTCTAGCCGAACTTCAGCCCAAAGAGCAGCTCATCGCCAAGCGCCGCCAGCAGGACGAGGCCCTCGCACAGGCGCGCGCCAAGGCCCCGGTTGCCAAGGTCGTGCAAGGCGCGGACCTCGCGAAAGCCGTCACGTATTCGTTGAAAGACAACCGGACGCCCGCGAAGCCCGCCGCGCAGACCACGTTCCGCGTCGCTTGGGACAAGGACGCCATCCTGTTCGACATCGTCTGCCAGGAGCCGGACATGAAGAATCTTCGCGTCAGCAGTGACGTTTACAACGGCGACAACGTGGTCATCTCGCTCGAAACCCCGCTGCATTCCTACTACCACCTCGAAATCAACCCGGCAGGCGTCGTCGCCGAGGGCAATCCGGGGCCGAACTGGAAATCTCTCGCCGACGTGAAGACCGAGCGCGGCCCCGACTCCTGGCGCGTGCGCGTGCGCATCCCGGTGGTCGGCGTGGCCGAGGCGCAATCCGACCCGCGTCACCGTGTCGCCGGCCAAAAGCCAACCTCGCAGGCTCCATGGCATTTCAACCTGGGCCGCCAGCGCGTGCTCGATTTCAAGAAGCCAGAGTTGCAGGCGTTCTCCCCGACGAAAGTCGGTTGGCACCTCCCGGAAAAGTTCGGGAAGCTGGTGATCGAGTAGGGCACAACGCATCCCAATGCATACAGCCTTCGCGCTAATTTCACCGACCACGACTCAAACAGCGAACCACGGGCCTGGCATTTTGGTTTGCGTCAATAACTCATGAAAAAGCTTCTCCTCGCCCTGCTCCTCGGCACCGCGTTCGTCTCCGCGCACGCAGCCCCAGCCCAGCCCAACATTGTCATCATGCTCGTGGATGACATGGGCGTGATGGATACGTCGGTGCCGTTCCTGACGGACGCGGAAGGCAAGCCCAAGCGCTATCCGCTCAACGACTATTACCGCACGCCCAACATGGAGCGGCTCGCCGCGCGCGGCATCCGCTTCAACAACTTCTGCGCCATGAGCGTGTGCTCGCCGACGCGCATCTCCATCATGACCGGCCAGAACGCCGCGCGACATCGCACGACGAATTGGATTAACCCGGACAGCAACAATGCCGGCCCGAGTGGCCCGCCGCAGTGGAACTGGCGCGGCTTGAAGCAGGGCGACGTGACGCTCGCGAGCCTCATGCAAGCAAACGGCTACCGGACCATCCACGTCGGCAAGGGACACTTCGGACCGCGCGACTCCGACGGCGCAAACCCCGGCAAGCTCGGCTTCGACATCAACGTGGGCGGCGCGTCCATCGGCGCGCCCGCGAGCTACTACGGCACGCAGGACTTCGGTCTCAAGACGAAGAACGCCAAGGCTGGCGTGCGCGGCCTGGAGAAATATCACGGCCAGGAAATCTTTCTCACCGAGGCGCTCACGCTCGAAGCCAACGCGCACGTGGCCGACGCGGTGAAGGCGGGCAAGCCGTTCTTCCTCTACTTCCCGCAATATGCCGTCCACGCGCCCTTCAATTCCGACCCGCGCTTCGCCGCGAACTATGCAAACTCCGGCAAGCCCGCAAACGCCCAGGCTTTCGCCACGCTGATCGAGGGCATGGACAAGTCACTCGGGGACGTGCTCAACCAGCTCGAAAAGTTGGGCGTCGCGGAAAACACGCTGTTCATCTTCCTCGGCGACAACGGCTCCGACGCGCCGCTCGGCCACCAGCACGAGGTCGCGTGCGCCGCGCCGCTGCGCGGGAAGAAAGGCTCGCACTACGAGGGCGGCGTGCGCGTGCCGTTCATCGCCGCCTGGGCCAAGCCGGATGCGGGCAACGCCTTTCAGAAACGCCTGCCCATCGCCGCCGGAGCCATCCAGAGCCAGCAGGCCGCCGTTTATGACATGTTTCCCACGCTCCTTGCGCTCACCGGCAAAGCCGCTCCGGCGAATCACGTCGTTGACGGCACGCGCCTCGACACCCTGCTTGCAGGCAAGCGTGACGCGACCCGCGACGAAACGTTCCTGATGCACTACCCGCATTCACCGCATCGCACCGATTACTTCACCACCTACCGGAACGGGGACTGGAAAGTCATCTACCACTACTTCCCCACGGCGGTCTCGGAAGGCTCGCACTACCAGCTCTTCAACCTGAAGGCCGACCCTTCTGAGCAAAAGAACCTCGCCGCGACCGAACCCGCCGAACTCAAGCGCATGATGCAGGGGCTCATCGCCGGCCTGGAACAACAAGGCGCGGTCTATCCAGTGGAGAAGGACACCAGGCTCGCGCTTAGGCCGAAGGTGCCGTAATTCATAACCGCTCGCATGAAATCCATTGCACTCGGCCTTTCACTCCTCGCCGCACTCACTGCGCTGCACGCCACCGCAGCCCCCGCCCAGCCCAACCTCGTCATCATCTTCATCGACGACCTCGGCTACGCCGACATCGGGCCGTTTGGTGCCACGAAGCAGCGCACGCCGAACCTCGACCGCATGGCCCGCGAGGGGATGAAGCTCACCAGCTTCTACGCCGCCCCCGTCTGCTCGGTGTCGCGCGCGCAACTGCTCACCGGCTGCTACGGCGCGCGCGTGTCGGTGCCGGGGGTGTATTTCCCCGGTCAGGCGAACGGGTTGAACCCGGCGGAGTTCACCATCGCCGAGCGGTTGAAAGAACGCGGCTACGCCACGATGTGCATCGGCAAGTGGCATGTGGGCGACCAGCCGGAGTTTCTGCCCACGCGGCAGGGCTTCGACCGCTACTTCGGCATTCCCTACTCGAACGACATGCAGCGCAAATCCACGCAGACGGGTGAGCGCGTGGTGCCGCTGCTGCGCGATGACAAGGTCGCCGAGCTGCTCACGGACGAGCAGCAGAGCCGCATCGTCGAGCGCTACACCGACGAGGCGACCGGCTTCATCCGCGCGAACAAGGACAAACCCTTCCTCCTCTACCTCCCGCACACCGCCGTCCACACGCCCATCTGGCCGGGCGAGAAGTTTCGTGGCAAATCCGCCAACGGCCGCTTCGGCGACTGGGTCGAGGAAGTGGACTGGAGCGTCGGGCGCGTGCTCGACACCTTGCGCGAGCTGAAGCTCGCTGAGCGCACGCTCGTGGTCTTCACCAGCGACAACGGCCCGTGGCTCATCAAGGGCGCAGACGGCGGCAGCGCGCTGCCGTTGCGCGGCGGCAAGGGCAGCACGTGGGAAGGCGGCGTGCGCGTGCCGACCATCGCGTGGTGGCCGGGGAAAATCGCGCCCGGCAGCGTGTGCGATGCGGTGGCGGGCACGATTGACCTGCTGCCCACCGCCGTCGCGCTCGCGGGCGGCACGGTGCCCGCGCAGCCGGTGATTGACGGGCGCGACCTCTCGCCGCTGCTCTTCGGCAAGACGAAGGAGTCGCAGCGCGAGGCGCATTACTACTTCGCCGGCTACAACATTCAGGCCGTGCGCCAAGGCCCGTGGAAACTCGCCATCGCCGCGCAGCCGCGTTCCATGGGCCAGAACACGGACCCCGACGCCAGCGGCAACGCTCCGCGCCTCTACAACCTCGACCAGGAAATCGGCGAGCAAACCAACCTCGCCGCGAAGCACCCCGAAGTCGTCGCAAAGCTCCAGTCGCTCGCGGCCAAGATGACCGCCGAGATTGGCGGCAAGGAGCCCGCTGCGCGTCGTCCGCCCGGCGTGGTCGAGAACCCCAAAACGCTCTACCCCACCGAGGACGGCGCGCCACGCGGCAAGCAGGCCAAGCAAGCCGCGAAGACGGACGCAAAGACGCCCGCCAAAGCCGCCAGCCTCGACAGCTTGAAGCCCGGCGACGCACTGGACTCAGCCCACGCGCCACAAGTCAGCGGCAAACCCTTCACCATCACACTCACGGTCGAGACGAAGCAGCGCGACGCCATCCTCCTCGCGCACGGCGGACTCGCGGTGGGCTACGCCTTGCACCTCAAGGCCGGGCGCGTCGCCTTTCTCGTCCGCACGGGCACGGACGCGGCGTTCACCGAAATCATCGCGCCGAGTGACTTCACCGGCAGCGCCGCCATCACGGCCACCCTCGCCGCCGACGGCTCCATGGCACTCAAGATCGGCGACGAACCCGCCGTCACTGGCAAAACAGGCAAGCTCCTGGCCCGCCAGCCACAGGAAGACTTCTGCCTCGGCCACGACAACGGCATGCCGGTTGCCGCCTACACTGGCAAAGGCGCATTTCAAGGCAGCATCAAGGGATTGAAAATCACCACGCGATGACTCGCCGCACACCAAAACCTGTGCACCTCGATTGAATGAACACTCCCTGCACCTTGAATTTCCGCCAGCGCGCCGCCACCCGCCGCGACTTCCTCTGGCAACTCGGCGGCGGCCTCGGCGGCGTGGCGCTCACCGCGCTGCTTGCGGAGCAGGCCGCCCGCGCCGCGACTCCCCAGACCCCAGACGCCAGCCCCCATCCCCTTTCACCCAAACCCGCGCCATCTCCGGCCAAGGCCCGTGCCGTCATCCAAATCTTCTGCCCTGGCGGCCTCAGTCATGTGGACTCGTGGGACTGGAAGCCGGAGCTGGCCAAGCGCACGGGCAAGCCCTTCGACCCCACAGGCACGGTGCAATTCTTCGCGTCGAAGCCCGGCAACTGCCAGGGCAGCTACTGGCCGTTCCGCCAGCACGGGCAATGCGGGCGCTGGGTGAGCGACTTGTTTCCGCAGTTCGCCAAGTGCGCGGATGACGTCGCATTCATCCACTCCATGCAGAGCAAGTCCGCGCTGCACGGCCCCGCGATGTTCATGGCCAACAGCGGCTTCATCCTGCCCGGCTTCCCGAGCATGGGCGCATGGGTCACCTACGGCCTCGGCAGCGAGAGCGAGAATCTCCCCGCGTTCGTCGTGCTGCCGGACCCGCGCGGTCTGCCGCCCGGTGGCGTCATCAACTGGGGCGCAGGCTTCCTCCCCGCCGTGCATCAAGGCACGACGCTCAACACCGACCCGGAACTGCCGCCCATTGCCGACCTGTTCCCGCCGAAGAACTTCGCCGGCATCACGCCGCAGGGCGAGGCCAGCGGGCGCAACTTCCTCCAGACCCTGAATCGCCAGCACGCCGCCGCGCGCGCGGGCAACACGGAACTCGACGCCCGCATCGCCGCCTACGAGCTGGCCGCGCGGATGCAACTCAGCGCGCCCGAAGTCACCAACCTGAGCGGTGAGAGCGACGCGACAAAGCAGCTCTACACGCTCGGCGATGAGGACATCGGACCGTTTGGCCGCCAATGCCTGCTGGCGCGGCGGCTGGTCGAGCGCGGCGTGCGCTTCGTGCAGATTTACTGTGGCGCGGAGAACACGGGCGCGAAGAAAATCCGCCCGAACTGGGACAGCCACGAAGACCTCGTGCGCGACCACGGCTACTGGGGCCGCGTGCTGGACACCGGCGCGGCGGCGTTGCTGACGGACCTCAAGGCGCGCGGCCTGCTCGATTCGACGCTCGTCATTTGCACGTCGGAGTTCGGTCGCCAACCCGGCGCGCAGGGCAAGGGCCGCGACCACAATGCCGGCGCGTTCACCGCGTGGCTCGCGGGCGGCGGCATCAAAGGCGGCACCGCTTACGGCACGACGGATGAACTCGGTTCCAAGGCCGAGCAGCACCCTGCATACAGCTACGACCTCCACGCCACCGCGCTCCACCTGCTCGGCGTGGACCACGAGCGATTGAGCTTCTACCACAACGGCGTCCAACGCCGCCTCACCGACGTGCATGGGCACGTCATCCGGGAAATACTGGCATGAGAACTACGACATCACGTGGCGCAACCCGTCGGCAATTTGTCCAGGCCACAGCCGCAGGGACCGCCTTGGCTTCCTTGAACGGCGCTGGAGCAGCCGCGCAGCCCGCTGGCAAATCGCTCGGCTCCAAAACGCTCAAGACTGATGTGCTGGTCTGCGGCGGTGGTTGCGCGGGCATCGCGGCGGCGCTGGCGGCAGCGCGGCGCGGCGCGAAGGTGTTGCTCGTGGAGAAGGCTCCGTTCGCCGGCGGCATCATCACCTGTGTCGGTCTTCCCTACTTCGATGGCATCGCGAACATCAAAGACAACCGCATCGTCGTGCGCGGCATCGCGCTGGAGCTGTTGTCCAAGTCGGGTGTCTGCAAACCCGATGCCACGCACACGGCCAAGCACAACCCGACTATCAGCAATTCCTTCGAGTTCAAGCTGCTGCTCGACCGCCTCATCCGCGAGCAGAAGGAGCGGCTCACCGTGCTGTTCAACTCTTTCGTCTGCGGCGTGCAGAGCCAAGGCGGGCGCATCCGCTCCGTGCAAATCGCCAACAAGGACGGCCTCGTGAACGTCGAGGCGAACACGGTGATTGACTGCACCGGTGACGCGGATGTCGCTGCCTGGGCGGGCGCACCATTCGAGCAGAACGCCGAGGTGCAGCCGCTCACGCTGCACTTCCGCATCGGCAACGTGAAGCGCGTCGGCAACCTCAGCCAGAACTGCCGTGCCGCGCTCGCGAAGGCGCAGGCCGCCGGCGAGCTGCCCTTCTACTACGGCCCCGGCGTGATGTTCCTCTACCACGACAGCGAGGTTTACATCCACGGCATCCGCGTGCCCGCGAACCCGACCGATGCCGCCGACCTCTCCCGCGCCGAGATGCAGGGCCGCGCCGATGCGTGGGCGATGTTCCGGGCATGGAAGCGCGAGGTGCCGGGCTTCGAGCAGGCCTACTTCATGGAGGCGTATCCGTGGATCGGCGTGCGCGAGTCGCGGCGGCTCCTCGGCCAATATGTGGTCAACGAGGACGACTTAATGAAGGCCCGCCGCTTCGACGACGCCATCGCCACCGGCTGCTGGTATCTGGACCTGCACCCGAACAAGACCGTCGTCGGCAGCGCGAACGACTTCGACCCGAAGAAAGTTCAGCCCGAACCCTACGACATCCCGTATCGCTCGCTGCTGCCGCAGAAGTTGGAAAATCTCCTCGTCGCCGGCCGCTGCCACTCCGCCACCCGCGGCGCCCATGCCTCGACCCGCGTGACTGTAACCGCGATGGCGATGGGCGAAGCTGCCGGGACCGCTGCCGCGCTGGCCGTGGCCGCGAAGAAGAACCCGCAGGAAATCGGCGGCGTGAAAGTCCGCGAGGCGCTGAAGGCCAGCGGCGCGGGGCCGTTCACCGAAGCATGAAGGCAAAGCTAAAATGGCTGTTGTTAGCTGGCGTGCTTGGCCTCGCCGCAGTGGCCTTTGTCTTCTTGCGAGACCCCATGCACGGTCGGCTTCACGCGCAAGCGAGGAAGGAATGGAAGGATGCCGCCATCGCGATCCTTGAGCGCAAGACTGCTGACCGGACGTGGGTGGAAAGGGAGATTGCGGTGATCAGCGCCAAGCTTGGAACAAAGGAAGAAGGCGAAGCAAATTGGCACTCCGGCGAAATGCTTTTGATGAAGGATGGAAGTTGGATTGCCTACGCCGCCAAATGCAGCAAGGAGGATTCGCGCATCCACGACATCTTCATCGGTCGATTATCCGACGGGAAATGGTATTACTCGACCCACCATTTTTGCATCAAGCTGTTCGACCTTCGCTACGAGGATCAACCGCAGGGCCTCTCCCAGTTCATTGCCGCCTTTTCACTCCGCGAATTCGACGGCCAGTCTGACGAATGCCTGAAGCGGACCTGGCCAAAACCAGCGAACTGACCTCACCCCGCCGCTTCCCACATGGCCAGCTTGTTATGGCCGGCGGTGAAGAGCCGGGTGCCCGTCTCGTCCATGGCGAACTTGTGGAAGTGCGTCAACGCCCCTTCCTCCCGCAGGATTTTGCCCGTGGTCACGTCGAGGAAGAACAGCAGTCCCTTGCCATCGCCACCCGCGCCCACGAGCCATTCGCCCTGCGGATGAAAGGCCAGGTGAGTGATCAGGCCCTTGGCCTTGTCGCCGGAGAACTTCGCCACGCGCTCCTGCTTCCGCCAGTCGAAGACCTCGACGTGCGGCTTGCCTTCGAGGTGGTCAATGTTCCCGACCTTGCCCATGCCGCCGACTGCGAGCTGCGTGCCGTCCGGCGAGAAGGCCAGTGAGCGGATGCCGCCGATGGAGTGGATGCGCGCCTTCGGGTCCCAGGTGTAAACCTCCGGCACTTCGAGCGTGGCCTGCGGCTTGCCCGTCGCCACGTCCCACACGACGACATGGCCAATCTTGTCGCCGGTGGCGAGCAGCGTGCCGTCGGCGGAGAAGGCGCAGGCGTAGAGCATCGAACTGAAGTGGCTCGGCGTCAGTGTCGCGTGGCCGCGCAACTCGTGCTTGAGCTTCCCGGTCGCGGCGTCCCAGACGCGGCAGGCCATGTCATCCGCCGTGCTGGCGATGAGCTTGCCGTCGCGCGTCGCGACCACGTTGCGAATCCAGCGGTCATGCGCCTTTAGGCTACGCACCTTCTGGCGCGACTCCACGTCCCACCAAATGAGCTGGCCGTCGTAGGCTCCTGAGATGACCTGCTTGCCCGCGACCGCGACGCCCGTGACGTAGCCCGTGTGGCCCTCCATCGCGACCGGATCGGGCTTCTCCTCCGCGAGGTCGAAGTGATACACGCAGCCGTCCGAGCTGCCGGCGAAGAGGCGCTTTGTCTCCGGCACGCGCGCGAGGCAGAGCAGAATGTCCTTCCGCGAAACTTCCTTCGCGACTTTGAACTTGGCGGGGTCGGTGGGCATGGGGGAAAGGGAGTTGAAAGATGAAAGGTGAGAGTTGAGAGGGCTATGGCGGAAGGACCACGGCACAGAGGAACATATTGCCAGCGGCTGAAGGCATGCGGCCCATTTCCCTGCTGCAAAAAATCATTTCTCCCGCACCGCTCGGCCGGGCCAGAAGATTTTCAACCACAGAGACGCGATGAACACAGAGGTTTCCCTCCGGAGGCCCTCCTCTGTGTCCATCGCGTCTCTGTGGTTTCATTCCGGTTGGAAAAATCAGAACGGTGGTTTTGCGCTCACGCCAGCACTTGCGTGATCGGCTTGATGCCGGGGTTCACCAGCGGGATGGGGCGCGCGCCGACGTGGTATTCCTTCTTCGGGTTCACGCCGATGGCGGCGAGCACGGTGGCAAAGAGTTCGCCCGCGCCCACCTGGTCTTCCACCACCGTCTGACCGTCCTTGTCCGTCTTGCCGAAGACCGCGCCGCCCTTGAGGCCGCAGCCGAACATCGCGGCGCTCCACGCGTTTGCGAAGTGGTCGCGACCGAGGCTGGCGTTGATGCCCGGCGTGCGGCCGAACTCGCCCACGGCCAGCACCAGCGTGCGCTCCAGGAGGCCGCGCTGCTTGAGGTCGTCGTGCAGTGCGGACATCACGCGGTCCAGCTCCGGCACCATTTCCTGATGCGTCTCGAAGTTCTGCCCGTGGCTGTCCCACCACGCACGGCTCACGCGCACGAAGGGCACGCCCGCCTCGACCATGCGCCGCGCCATCAGCGCCTGCTCGCCGAAGAGCGTCGGACCATACGGCTCGCGCGCCTTCGCCGACTCTTGGGACAGGTCGAAGAGCGTCTC
>CAIPBN010000052.1 GCA_903863315.1 uncultured Verrucomicrobiota bacterium
CGCGGCGGGTGTCGAATGCGGCCGACAGAATCACATCTTGGAAGGTCGCGCTGTCCACATGGTGCGAGCAGCAGAAGGTGGCCAGCAGGCCGCCCGGTTTCAATAACCGGAGCGCACGAAGGTGGATTTCTTTGTAACCGCGCAGGGCGTCCGGCACCGAGGCGCGGTTCCGCGTGAAGGAGGGAGGATCGAGGATGACGGCTTCGAACTTGGGCACCAGTTTCTCGTGCGGCCCCACGGTGGTCTGGGCTTTGAGCCAGTCGAACACGTTGGCCTGCTCGAAAGTGCATTTCTCCGCGAGGCCGTTGGTGGCGGCGTTGCAGGTGGCGGCGGCCACCGCCTCTGCGCTCTGGTCCAGGCCATGCACGCGCGCGGCCCCGGCGCGACCGGCATGCAGGGCAAACCCGCCGAGGAAGCTGAAGCAATCGAGGACGTTGGACTGCGGAGTCAGGGCGATGAGTTCCGCCGTGCGCTGGTAATTGGCCTGTTGATCGAGGTAGAGGCCGGTCTTGTGGCCCGCCCGCAGGTCGGTTTCAAACTTCAGCCCGTTCAGGCTGACGGTCACCGGGCCGTCGAGCGAACCTTCCAGCACGGCGTTCGAGTCGGGGAGCCCTTCAAATTTGCGGGAGGCCATCTCGTTGCGCTCGACGATGACGCGCGGCTGGAAGATGGATTTGAGCGCGGCCACGATCAGCGGCTTGCGCAGGTCCATGCCGAGCGAGGAGGTCTGCACGACGAGCACGTCCTCATATTTGTCCACGATGAGTCCGCTGAGGGAGTCGCTTTCGGCGTTCACGACGCGGAACGAGGTGGCCCCGGCGAAGTGCCGCTGGCGCACGGCCAGCGCGGCGCGGATGCGTTCTTCAAAGAACGCCTGGTTGATCTCGACGTGCTCCGGGGTCAGCAGCCGGACCTGGATTTTGGATTGGGAATTGAAGAGGCCGATGCCCAGCCAGTGCTTGCGATGGTCGCGGATTTCGACGAGGTCGCCGTCCTTGATCGTGGGTGCCGCATACATCACCGAGCCCGCATAGATCCACGGGTGGCCGGCGACGACGCGATCGGCCTCGCGGGGCTTGAGGATGACGATGGGCAGGGCAGGGGTGGAGGCAGTTGGTGTGGTCATGTTTGTAAACAGGCGGGCAGGCAGGCTGGAGTGGCAGTTCACGCGCGGGGTGTGGCATTCGCCTTCCGCCCGAGACTTGAGCCAGTTCCAGCTCCTCCCGTTTAAGGACGCTGATGGAGCCAGAGTGGCGGGGCGCGGGGAAGCCTTATTCTTGCGAAGGAACTGGCGGGCGCTGGAATCCGCGCTTGACCGGACTTTTGACTGTTACTAGCGTCGGCATGATGTTTGGCCCGGTAAAACAAGTCCTGTCAGCGGTGGTCGTCGTAGTAGGCGACGCCGGGGGAGCTTGTCGGGCGTAAGCGAATTTCGACAAGAACCCACGGCTGGCAGCAGTCGTGGGTTTTTTCATCGCCACGCGCCGCCAGCCAAAACCCCAAAGCAAGTCATGAGCAAAGCAACGGAAACCGCCGAATCCAAGATCCCTGCCAGCGAGAAGGCCGAGATCGGTCCTGCCATGTTGGGCAGCGAAATCCTGATCAAGTGCCTCGAACGTGAAGGCGTGGACACTATTTTTGCCTATCCGGGCGGCGCGAGCATGGAGTTCCACCAAGCGCTCACGCGGTCCAAGATTCGCACGATTCTGCCCCGCCATGAACAGGGCGGCGTTTTCATGGCCGAGGGTTATGCTCGCGCGACCGGCAAGGCTGGCGTCTGCATGGCCACTTCCGGTCCAGGAGCGACCAACCTCATTTCCGGCATCGCGGATGCGTATATGGACTCCATTCCGCTGGTGGCCATCACCGGCCAGGTGCCGCAGGCCATGATTGGCAAGGGTGCGTTCCAAGAGACGGACTTCTTCGGCATGACTTTGCCGATTGTGAAGCACTCGTATCTGGTCACGGACATTGCCGACATCCCGCGCATCATCAAGGAAGCCTTCTTCATCGCCCAATCTGGCCGGCCCGGTCCGGTCATCGTGGATGTGCCCAAGAACATCCAGCAGTCCAAGGCCCAGCCTATTTTCCCCAAGGAAATCAACATCCGCGGCTACAATCCCGACAAGCGGGCCAGCGACATCGCGCTCAACGAAATCATCGGACTGCTGGAAAAATCAGAACGCCCCGTGCTCTACGTCGGCGGCGGGGTGATCAGCGGCAACGCCTCGGACGAACTTCGCGAGTTCGCCGAACTCACGCAGATTCCCGTCACCAGCACGATCATGGGCTGTGGCGCCTTTCCGGAGACGCACCCGCTCTCCCTCCGCTGGCTGGGCATGCACGGTGCCGCCGCCGCCAACTGGGCGGTGAGCGGGGAATTCAAGCATCGCAGCTCCGTGAACGATCCGATGGTTCCCGTGCATCCGGGAGCGGACCTGCTCCTGGCCTTCGGCGTGCGCTTTGATGACCGCGTCACCGGCAAGGTGGACAAGTTCTGCGAGCGGGGAACCATCGTCCACATCGACATCGATCCCTCCGAGATCAACAAGAACCGCTCCGCCAACCTGCCCATCGTCAGCGACATCAAGTTCGCCCTCGGCCGGCTTAATGAGATGCTGCGCAAGCGCCCGTTGTCGCGGAAGTATTCGGCCTGGCTGGACCGCTGCGCCGAGTGGAAAGCGCGCGCGCCCTTCCGCTATCAGGTCAACGATGAGGTGGTGAAGTCCCAGCACATGAAGGATCACCTCGCCGGGAAGGAACAGGAAGTCATCCTCCCGCAATACGCCATTGAGCTCCTCTATGAGCTCACCGGCGGCGAAGCCATCATCACCACCGGCGTCGGCCAGCATCAGATGTGGGCCGGCCAGTGGTTCAAGTATGTCTGGCCCCGCCAGTTCCTCACCAGCGCCGGACTGGGTGCCATGGGCTATGGCTATCCCGCCGCCTTGGGAGCCAAGGTGGCCTGCCCAAAGAAGCAGGTGGTGGACATTGACGGCGATGGCTCCTTCCTCATGAACGTGCAGGAGCTGGCCACCGCGCACATCGAGAAGATTGCGGCCAAAGCCCTCATCCTCAACAACCAGCACCTCGGCATGGTGGTGCAATGGGAGGACAAGTTCTATAAGGGCAACCGTGGCCATACCTACCTAGGTGACCCGGAAAACCGCAAAGCCATCTACCCTGACTACGTCCAGCTCGCCAAGGGCTTCAACGTCCCGTGCGAGCGTGTGATGTTCAAAAAGGACCTGCGCGCGGCCATGCAGCGGATGCTCGACTCCAAGGAGCCCTACCTCCTCGACGTCATCACCCCCTACACCGAGCATGTGCTGCCGTTCATCCCAGCCGGCCGCACCGTCGCCGACATGGTGCTCTGAGGCCAGATTCCCTAGGCGTTTCTGCTTGGTGAGCCGTTCGGACTAGCCCGGAACGTCCAGAGCAGTAATCCATCCTGTTTTTAGCCAAGGCCCTCGGCGCTTGGGTGTCTATTCCGTGCCTCTTCAAGAGCGGTTACGACAATCGCTCATGCCGAACGGCGGGTCTGCGGCTCTTTTGAGAGGGTTGCGTGATTTCCACGCCTCATGCGGGAAATTCCACCCTTGCCAAGCAGGTAAGGAGTCGTTTGCTTCATACCAGCCTCTGCTGCTGAGTAGGGCGGGGGATTTCGGCAACCGAGGCACTTGGGTGCTTTATCGCAACACGTTGTATTTAAGGTGCTTGCAGAGTATACTTGCCGAGCCCTGATACGGCCTACTATGGTCTGAAGAAGAATGACGGACCGTTGGCACCAACATTGCTGTTAGCCTGCTCAGCCTATGTTAGAGGTCTGTGAGCGGTTCACCGGCCGGCCTGACAGGAACATCAACACAACAACAACATGAAAAACCTACGCAGCAAGAAACACGGCGGGTTTACGCTCATTGAGCTGCTCGTCGTGATCGCCATCATCGCCATTCTGGCCGGCATGCTCCTGCCCGCCCTTGCCAAGGCCAAAGCCAAGGCTTCCCGCATCAAGAGCGCCAACAACATCAAGCAGGTCGCTCTGGAGTTC